>CAVCCL010000240.1:0-2764 GCA_963600665.1 Bifidobacterium catenulatum
TATATGGCATTTTTTACTAAAAAAGAGATCAACCCATGAAAAAAGGACAGCCCGCAAGCCATCCCTTTCATGTGAGCATCCTCTATACACTCTGCCCACTAATATATTATGTATCTTACCACTTGGATACAAACTCTAATGTCTTATCAAGTGAATCAAGTCTTGCCTTAAGTCCCGGCTCCTTGTTCTTTCCACGGTCGCCCTTGAACATCTTTGTCTGCCCAAATTCCATCGGAACAAACATGTGTCCGCCGTAATCATAACTCAGATGCTGATACAGGTATGGGAAATTCTTCTCCTTAAGTCTCTTCATAACCTGATCTGACGCTGGCTCCGATGGCCACATGTTGTCCATCTTGGATGAGATCAGCAGAATAGGGCCTGTTGTTTTCTCCACCTGGATGACTGCGTCAGGATTTGGATTCTGCACAAGCGGCAGATAGAGATCATACATGGTCACGTCCCTGAGCTTGATGCTCTTCTTAAGTATATCGCCAAGAGGGAACTTCTCCATTCCGTATGATGAATACGGAAGATCCTTTCCCCTGAAACTCCAACTGCTGCCAGGTATGAAAGAGATTCCCTTATTCTTGACAAATCCCTGACACACTGTATTCATAGGTGACACCGCGATCACCGCGTTGACAAGTCCCGGAAGAAGACTTCCAGCTAAAAGTGCAAGCTCCGCTCCCTTGGAGATACCCCACAGTCCTACCTTTTCACAGCCCATATCATGAAGTCTCTTTGTTGCTGCCTCAAGCATCTCAATAGGAATACCTGAGAACTGACTTGGAAGATCCTCACCAAGTGCATAGGCCAGAGCCAGTGTCGTAAGTCCATGCTCCGTAAATACATCCGCAAGCGCACGGGCCAGTTCAATTCCACCATCACTACCACTGAAACAAATCAACGCTTTTCCCGGAAATTTGTCCTCCGCAGGAACATATAATTCGCCAAGGAAACCATCTGTTTTGACATGAAAAGTCTTTTTTACTTCTTTAGACATCGTCATTTATTCCTTTCTACTACAATTATATAAACACATTGCTTTTATTGTAGCACAGTAACTATAGTGCAAGTATATTTACCCCTATGGCTTATTGATCGTTTTTTCTCAATATATGTCAAAAAGCCAGCTATGACCTCATAATCAGGTCATAACTGGCATATATTTTCGATTTCTATCTATTGTCCGCTCTGCAATTTCATCTTCTTGGACGGTCTGTACGCTATAAGTGCGAAAAAGATCAGCACAGCCGTAACCGAAAGGCTCAGCGGATACACCGCCATGATCGCCTTGAATGTCCTGTGAGCAGGGAACACAAGTGCTATCCAGAGCAGTCTCACTCCACACACTCCTATGGTGGTGAGTATCGCAGGGACAAGCGATATTCCAAATCCCCTCAGATAACCGGACATGTTCTCATACAGCATACTGAACGCGTACGCCGAAAATACCATCAGCAATCTGGTATATCCTATCTCGATCACCTGCGGATCGTTGTTAAATATCGACAGAAGCGTCTTTCCTGTGAGCAGCACCAGAAGAACCACAAGTCCCGTTGCTATGGCATCCTCTATGATACACAGAAGGAGAACCTTCTTGCACCTTTTGAGCTGTCCTGCTCCGTAGTTCTGCCCCGTAAATGTCGTACACGCCTGGCTGAACGAGTTGAATACATCATACGCAAATATCTCTATGTTGAACGCCGCGCTGGAAGCCGCGATAACAACTGTTCCCAGACTGTTGATCGCCGATTGTATGACTATATTTGCAATGGCAAATACTGCGCTCTGGATTCCCGCCGGAAGTCCTATCCGGATTATGTCAAGGAACGTCTTCCCGTCAAATCTCAGCTCGTGCCGTCTAACACGTATGACGCTGTCTGTGCGCACCAGCTTTATGAAAAGGATAACCGAGCTGACCGCATTTGCCACAACTGTTGCTATGGCGACACCATTTACCGTCATCTTAAGCACTATGACAAAGAACAGGTTGAGGAGCACATTCAACACACCAGATATGGCAAGCGCCACAAGAGGGATCTTCGTCTCTCCTATGCTCCTGAATATCGCTGCCTCGAAATTGTACAGAAGTATCACCGGCATTCCGAGAAGATATATCCTTATGTACATCAGCGCATATGGGTATACGTCATCAGGAACTTTGAGCACTGACAGGAGATTTCCTATGAACAGCTCACCTATCAGCATCACCATGAATCCGCCGACCACCGATACTATGATCGACGTATGTACCGCTTTATGTATGCATTTCTCGTCATTTCTGCCTATTGCATTTGCGATAACTACATTTGCGCCTAGTGCGATTCCTATGAACAGATTGAGCAGCAGGCCGACTATGGGACTGTTGGCTCCAACCGCAGCCACCGAGACCGTCTTTGCATCACCTGTAAAGTTTCCCACTATCGCTATGTCCGATGCGTTAAATAACTGCTCAAGTATACCCGTGGCGGCAACCGGCAGCGCATATTGTATGATCTTGTTCCACAGAGAGCCATTCAACATATCCATCTTAGCTGCTCTGGTGTTTGATTTCTGCATTCCTGTCATCCTCTCAATTCAAGTCTATATTTTAGTCTGTATTTCTGCAGATCATGCACGATTGCATCAAGCCTGTTTCTCAAACTCCTTAGCCACATCATCCAGAAGTTTCCTGATCTCAAGATGCTGTGGACATATCTTCTCACATTTGCCGCACTTTATACATTCACTTGCCTTGCCATTGTGAACCGTGTGCACC
>CAVCCL010000241.1:0-2338 GCA_963600665.1 Bifidobacterium catenulatum
GGGTAAAAAAATGAAAAAAATATTTATTGGTTTAATCAAATTTTACAGGAAGTATTTGTCACCGCTTAAGGGACATGCTACCTGCAAGTATTTTCCTACTTGTTCGCAGTATGCAATTGAGGCTATCGAAAAGTATGGAGTTTTAAAAGGTGGTCTCCTTGCAGTATGGAGGATACTTAGATGCAATCCTTTTTCTAAAGGAGGATATGATCCAGTTCCATAAAGGAGAAAATTATGTTTCTAACAAGAGAAGATGGTATGATACTCGGACCAATCTGTTGGCTGCTCGGTAAGATATTCAATTGGATTTACATGTTCGTTGGATTTATTGGAAGCCATATGGGATTCACATACGTCAATCTCAGTGTGTGCGTTATTTTGTTCACATTTGTACTGAGAGGTGCGCTGTTCCCATTATATTTCAAGCAGCAGAGATCAAGTAAGATCATGAGTTTCATCCAGCCTGAGATTGCCAAGGCAACAAAGAAATATAAAGGCAAGACTGATCAGGACTCAATGATGAAGCAGCAGCAGGAAACTCAGAAGATCCAGAAGAAGTATGGTGTCAGCATGGCATCAGGATGTCTGACTTCACTTATCCAGTTGCCGATATTCTACGGTCTGTACAGAGTTATTCAGAACATACCTGCGTATGTTCCTTCAATGACAAAGACATACGGCAAGATCGTAGAGATATTGAGTACCAAGACAGATTATATCAAGGCTATAAGTGATGTAGCAGGTGAATCAAAGGTAAGTACAGTTACAATGGCACTGAAGCAGATGGGTGATGACCCTACAAAGAATCAGATCATTGATGTGCTTGATAAGTTTTCCAAGAGCGATTGGGATAAGCTGATAGCTAATCTTGATCTCTCAAGTAATGCTACTCTCACAGGCTATGTTGATCAGTTCCACAATATGAACCAGTTCCTGTTTGGACTGAATATTGCAGATGCACCGGGATGGAAGCTTTCAATAGCTTTGGTTGTTCCTATCGTTTCTGCTCTCCTGCAGTTCTTACAGACAAAGATATCCATGAAGTCATCACAGAATAACAACATGGATAGCAATCAGCAGACAGCCAACAACATGATGAAGGGTATGATGTACTACATGCCTATCATGTCACTTATATTCTGTATATCACTTCCTATAGCTATCGGTCTTTACTGGATAGTTGGTTCTGTTATTATGATAATATCTCAGCTTATAGTTGATGCTTATTATAATCATCAGGACAAGGATGAGCTGCTTGCAAAGTGTGCCGAGAAGGCTGCCAAGAAGCAGGCAAAGAAGAAGAACCCTGACAAGAAATCTTTCTATGAGAGAATGATGGATGCTCAGAATGGTAACGTTCCAACAGAGAACAGTCAGTCAGAGAATATAAATAAGATGGCTTCTTCAAGACTTAAGAGTTATGTTAATCCTGCACATTCAGTGAATGTTGACAGTGATGATGTAACCCGCAGAGAAAATGTAAACTATAAACCAGGCAGTATAGGAGCTAAGGCGAATATAATGCTTAAGTACCAGAACAATAGCAACGATAAGGGAGGAAATAAATAATGGAATTCTTAGAATTCAAAGGTAAGACCAAAGATGAAGCCCTTATGCAGGCCAGTGTTGAACTTGGAGTCCCTAGTACAGATCTTGAGTATGAAGTTATCAGCGAAGAGACAAAGGGATTTCTTGGTATAGGTTCAAAGCCTTGTATCATAAAGGCAAGAAAAAAGAAGACATTCATGGACGATGTTAAGGAGTATCTTGACAGCCTGTTCAAGGCTATGGATATCCAGACAGAGATCCAGATGGATTTTGATGAGGAAGAGAATGTTCTGTCAATCAATCTTGAGGGACCAGAGATGGGAATACTGATTGGAAAGCGTGGACAGACACTCGATGCTCTTCAGTATATTATAACACTTGCTATCAATAAGAAGAGCGAGTCACGTATCAGAGTTAAGCTCGATACAGAGAACTACAGAGCAAGAAGAAAAGAGACACTTGAGAATCTTGCCAAGAATATAGCATTCAAGGTTAAGAGATCAAAGAGATCATTTGCTCTTGAGCCAATGAATCCTTATGAGAGAAGAATAATCCATGCTACTCTTCAGAACGACAAGTATGTAGCAACCAGAAGCGAGGGCGAGGAGCCATATCGTAAGGTTATTGTATATCTCAAGAAGAAATAATAGTCACGCTGATGCGTGTAAAGATCATCGCAATATTTTATGGTGACAGGAAGGAGATCATTTGAGAAAATGGTCTCTTTTTTGTTGCAGTTTAGTCTTTTTGTATGGAAAATGAATTGGTAATGTTGTACACTACATAGATA
>CAVCCL010000242.1:0-3046 GCA_963600665.1 Bifidobacterium catenulatum
GGTAACATAAAGAGTGTTGAGAAGGCAGTGCAGTATCTGGGTGAGGAGGCTGTCATCACAAGAGACAGAGATGTGATCATGGCGAGCGACAAGGTGATACTTCCGGGAGTTGGAAGCTTCGGAGACGCCATGAATAAGATCAGGGAGTATGGCCTTGAGAACGTCATCTATGATGTTGTGGATGCAGATAAGCCATTCCTCGGAATATGCCTTGGACTTCAGCTCCTTTTTAAGACCAGTGAGGAGTCGCCGGAGGCAACAGGACTTGGAATCCTAGACGGTGAGATACTCCGTATACCGGATGCGCCGGGACTTAAGATACCACAGATAGGATGGAATAATCTTGAGATAAATCCAAAGGCAAGACTTTTCAAGGGACTTCCTGAGAACCCATATGTCTACTTTGTTCATTCATATTATCTGAAGGCTGAGAATCCGGAGGATGTAGCAGCGTCCACATTCTATTCAACTCAGATCCATGCATCTGTGGAGCACGGCAATGTATTTGCATGTCAGTTCCATCCTGAGAAGAGCTCAGAGGTTGGACTTAAGATACTGAAGAATTTTATCGACCTGGAGGTGTAGAGCATGCATACAAAGAGAATAATACCATGTCTTGATGTCAAGAACGGAAGAGTTGTAAAGGGTGTAAATTTCGTAAATCTTATAGATGCCGGGGATCCGGTTGCAGTCGGTGCAGCATATGACAAAGCGGGAGCTGATGAGCTTGTATTCCTTGACATAACAGCTTCCTCAGATCAGAGAAATATTGTGGTTGATATGGTAAGACGTGTGGCTGAGACCATCTTTATCCCATTTACAGTTGGTGGCGGAATCAGGACAGTTGATGATTTCAAGGCGATACTCAGAGAGGGCGCAGACAAGATATCAGTGAACTCAGCAGCCATAGACAATCCTACACTTATAGCAGATGCTGCTGACAAGTTTGGAAGTCAGTGCGTTGTACTTGCCATCGATGCAAAGAGACGTGATGATGGTTCCGGCTGGAATATATACAAGCACGGCGGACGTATCGACTGCGGAATAGATGCTGTTGAGTGGGCTATGAAGGCCGCAGAGCTCGGAGCAGGAGAGATATTACTTACCAGCATGGACTGTGATGGAACAAAGGCTGGATATGACATAGAGCTTACCAGAACCATAGCAGACAACGTGAACATACCTGTTATAGCTTCAGGCGGTGCAGGAACAAAGGATCATTTCTACGATGCCCTGACAGAGGGTGGTGCAGATGCAGCCCTTGCGGCATCCCTGTTCCACTATAAAGAGCTTGAGATCGGAGACCTGAAGAGATACCTTCAGGACAAGGGAATTCCTATGAGACTGTAGAGAGAAATTCCTCTAGTGTGTTTAGCCTGGAAGATTTTCTCTAGGAACGTGATTTTTAGAAAAAAGCACACAAAATTATCGCCTTTTTGCCCAAAATCTTTAAAAAGATACAATTTTTTTAGAAATTGTATCTTTTTTGACTTTTATGGCCAATTAGCGATAATTTTGTGTCTTTTTCTAATGAGATACGTATTAGAGAATGTATCCGAGAAAATCCATCTCCGCGGCATAGGTATCCACAATGATATTCTTACTCTTTATTTGCTTGAAAAGGACATCTCACAAAGAATTTCAAAAAAACTCTTCAGGGGAGTTACCCCTGAAGAGTGAAACTAGCTTATTGCACATAACGGAAACTTATTACTGTTCAATGTAAGTGGTATTTCCCGATGCGGCATTGCCGGAAGTAACCTGGCCGAATGACTGGGATCCTGAGGTATTGCCGTCTACAGACTGTCCTACACTATATACGCTGTCTGAAGAAGCAGTGGTGTCAGCGGAGTCGGAATTGTCATCAGAAGTAGATATCTCGGTTGAACTGGAATTATCTGATACTGTATTGCTGTCATCTGAGTTGGAGCTGCCGTCAGAGGCAGTATCCTCGGATGCAAGGTCATCCAGGTAAGGATTGCCTGTGTCAACTCCCTCGGCATGCAGGGCGTCATTGAGCCATGGGTCGTTGTAGTCTTCAACGTTCATGCTGTTAAATAAATATTTTCCATTCTTGTCGAAGAAGAGTTCGCACCAGCCGCAGCTCTCAGGCGTGCCGCCGATGAGGATCACGCTTCGTGAACCGTCATCGTTCTTGATCTCATGACGGAAGTATTTGTCGGTGCCGCATTTGTCGGTGATATCTTCTTTTGTATCGCCGAGAACGAAGTAGAGGCGGCCGTTTTCGACTTTGGTGTAACCGTTGTCATCATCCGTGGATATGGTGAACTGTATCGAGTTTCCCTCGCTGTTTTCCTCGTAAGTCACTTCAGCGCCATTTGCCATGTGGAAGGTCTGCTTTATGTAGTTGATGGCTGCTGAGACGGTTGTCCTTGTCGCCGGGATGCACAGAAGAACTGCGCACACGGCAGCGGCGATGGCGGCATATTTGCCGACGCGGGCGAGTCTGTGACCAGATCTGCCGGTCTGAGCCTGTTCGGCAAGCTTTGCCCTGAGATCGTCTTTGTCATCCTGAGGCATGGTCACATTGTCCATGGTAGCTTTGTATAATTCGTTTATATCTTTATTATTCATGATCTATTCCTCCTTTAAAAATTCTTTTAGCTGATCTCTTCCGCGGGATATCCGCATGGAGACTGCTGAGACTGACAAATGAAGCATCTTAGCGATCTCCTTGAATGAATACCCCTCGTAGTAGTGCAGATACAGAGCTGTGCGGTATGTATCGGGCAGCCTGTTTATGGCTGCAAACATTGATTGTTCCTCCATATTGAAGCCACTTGTGAGATCATCGTTTCCCAGCTCTTCATAGCTGCTGTTCAGTCTGTTTGCCGCTGATTTCAAATGGTTTCTGCACATATTTGCGGTCATGGTGAGAATATAGGACTTCTCACATCCCTTTGATATGTGAGGACTTTTTTCTATAAGCTTGGTATATACATTCTGGACAATGTCCTCGGAATCCGCTATATTGCCAAGAAAACTCATGGCCAGACGGAATGCATTGTCCGAGTAATTGTCATAT
>CAVCCL010000243.1:0-6773 GCA_963600665.1 Bifidobacterium catenulatum
CTTCAAGATGCGTCATCGTGGCTGTATCTGAAGGAATTCACGACAAGGACGGCAACTATATCAGCGCAACATCCGCTGTGGCAGATAAGTTTGGTCACGCACAGCTCAGCGGAACCGGAAAGGCTCTCGAGAGTCTTGTTAAGGACAGAATGGATATAAAGGTTCGCTCCATAGAACTCAATGTTCTCCAGAGATGTGCAGCACATATTTCTTCAAGAACAGATATCAACGAGTCATTTGCACTTGGCCAGGCTGCTGTAAAATACGCCGCCGAGGGAATGACTGCTGTTATGTCCACGATCAAGCGAGTTTCTAACGATCCATACCAGTGGATCATTGAACCTGAGAATGTATCTCTCATCGCCAACCAGGCTAAGACAATTCCGCTTGAGTGGATCACACCTGAGAAGAATGACGTCACACCTGAGATGGAAGCATATCTCAGACCTCTTATAATCGGCGAGGTTTCCCTTCAGTACAAGGATGGACTTCCTATGTATCTGCCGGTTAATCATTTGCTGTAAGTATTGATGACGGGTGGTAATCTTCTGACGGACGCCCGCCTGCCCCGAAAGATGGATATATAGAATAAACCGCAATCACGTTTGCCTTTCTTCGTTTCAGCTTGCTTCTATCTGCATTCGGCTGCGAGCACGATAAGGACGTTGTGCTCTCCGCCTCAGCACGAAGCGCCGAAACGAAGGAGATCTACACTAACGATTGCGGTTTATTCTATATATCCATCTTTTTCCGAGCGGGTGGGCTGACTAAAAACATCCATCTTATCTATAAGATAGAGAATTTTACATAAGTTCATGAAGTTAATTTTGTGTCAGGCAAACAGATAACACATCGTAACGAATACAATTTTTTCGCTTTTTAGCTTATTTTTTGGAATTAGATACAATTTGTAATTTTATTGTATCTTTTTATAATTTTTGCGTCAAAAAGATAAAAAATTATCCCTAACACCTCTATATCTGTGGTGTTAGGGATAATTTTCATAATCTTCCATCTATACTAGTAACAAGCTCAAGTCTATTAAAGTCACAACCATAGGTTGCACAGGCTGATACTATATAAGTTCGTATATCCTACTGCAGGTTTGTGTATCCGAGCAGCAGCTCTTCTACTGCCATGGCGGCCTCGCGGCCTTCGCGGATAGCCCATACGACCAGTGACTGACCTCTGTGCATGTCTCCGGCTACGAATACCTTTGGCACATTTGTTGTGTAAGAGTTTGGGCATGGTGTCTTGACATTTGTTCTCTCGTTGAGTTCCACACCAAAGCTCTCTGCCACATATGTCTGACATCCAAGGAATCCGGCTGCGATAAGTACCACATCACAGTCGACGATGTACTCGCTTCCCTCTATCTCTGTCATAGTCATTCTTCCTGTCTCAGGATTCTTCTTCCAGTCTAGCTTCACGCACTTGGCTGCCTTGACATTTCCGTCCTTGTCCTTGATGAATTCCTTGACTGTAGTCTCATATATTCTAGGATCATGTCCGTATACTGCTATTGCCTCCTGCTGGCCGTAGTCTGTCTTGCAGATCTTCGGCCACTCTGGCCATGGATTGTCTGGTGTTCTTGTATCAGGTGCCTTTGGCATCATCTCAAGCTGTGTAACGCTGACAGCGCCCTCACGGACTGCTGTTCCCACACAGTCATTTCCTGTATCACCGCCACCGATGACTAGGACATTCTTGCCCTTGCAGTTCACGAACTGCTTGTCAGCAAAGCCCGAATTTACAAGGCTCATTGTCGTGGTCTTGAGGAAATCAACAGCGAAGTAGATTCCCTTTGCATCCCTTCCAGGTGCTTTGATATCTCTAGGATTGGCTGCACCACAGGCAAGCACAACTGCATCGTATTCCTTGAGCAGATCCTCAGCCTTCACGTACTTGAGGTTCTTGTTCTTAAGATAACCTGTCATCTGGTCATCCTTCGGGCACACAGCCTTTGCAGATGCCTTTCCGGTTGCGACCTCTGTGTTCAGTACGAACTTTATTCCTCTCTTCTTCATGACATCTATTCTTCTGTCTATGATCTGCTTCTCAAGCTTCATGTTTGGGATACCATACATGAGAAGTCCGCCCGGTCTGTCGCTTCTCTCATACACAGTCACGTCGTGGCCTCTGCCGATAAGCTGGTCTGCCACGGCCAGTCCCGAAGGACCCGAACCTATGACTGCCACCTTCTTGCCTGAGTGAACCTTTGGCTGTTTGTCATTTACAAGGTCATTTGCAAATGCATACTCTATGATGGCTCTCTCATTCTCACGGACCGACACTGGATCACCGTTTAAGTTACAGGTACATGCCTTCTCACAGAGAGCCGGGCACACACGGCTTGTAAACTCAGGGAAACAGTTGGTCTTGCTGAGTCTTGCAAATGCCTGCTCAAGATTGTCGTTATAGAGCATATCATTCCACTCTGGGATCAGGTTGTTCAGCGGACAGCCCGATGTCATTCCGCATATGTTCATACCTGCCTGGCAGAATGGAACGCCACAGTCCATACATCTTGCAGCCTGCTTTCTCTGCTCATCACGGCTAAGCGGAGTGTGGAATTCATTGAAATTCTTGATTCTGTCCTTAGGAGCAAGCTCTGCGCTTGTCTTTCTCTCATATTCTAAAAATCCAGTTGGTTTTCCCATTCCTACTTACCTCCGTTCTTAACCTTGTAGAATGCTTCGATAGCTGCCTTCTCGCGGCTCAGGCCCTTCTCCTCAAATGCAACTATCATATTCATCATCTTCTTGTAATCCTTTGGTATGATCTTCTTGAACTTTGGAAGATATCCCTCAAAGTCCTCAAGAATTCTCTTGCCTATCTCTGAATTTGTATAATTTACATGATCCATGATGAGATGCTTCAGCTCGCTCACCTCGTACTTGTCTGTCACTGCCTCTATGGATATCATCTCTTTGTTAAGTCTCTTATACAGATCGTTGCCCATATCAAGTACATATGCGATACCGCCGCTCATTCCGGCTGCAAAGTTCTTGCCTGTTGTTCCAAGAACTACTACCTTACCACCTGTCATGTACTCACATCCGTGATCGCCAACACCCTCAACGACCGCTGTAGCACCAGAGTTACGAACCGCAAATCTCTCGCCGGCAACACCGTTAATGAATGCCTTACCACTTGTGGCACCGTACAGTGCAACGTTTCCTATGATGATGTTATCCTCATGCTTGTACTTGACTGAACGAGGCGGATAAACTATCAGCTTACCACCTGACAGGCCCTTGCCGAAGTAATCGTTGCTGTCGCCCACCAGCTCAAGTGTAAGTCCCTTTGGAATAAATGCTCCAAAGCTCTGACCACCGGCGCCGTTGCATTTGACGATGTATGTGTCCTCATCAAGTGACTCGCCGTACTTCTTTGTGATCTCTGAACCGAATATCGTTCCAACAGATCTGTCTGTGTTGACCACATCAAGCTCAACGCTCTTCTTCTGTCCCTTCTCAAGGGCAGGTCCAAGCTTCTTCATGAGTATTCTCATATCTACTGTCTTCTCAAGCTGGAAGTCATAGACATTCTTCTCATGATACTTTACCTTGTTCTGTGGCATATCTATATATGGATTGTTGATTATCTTATCAAGGATGACATTTCTCTCATCTGCTCTGTCGCTGCTCATCAGAAGATCTGAACGTCCAACCAGCTCATCGACCGTTCTGACGCCGAGCTTGCTCATGTACTCACGAAGCTCCTCTGCTATGAACAGCATGAAGTTCTTCACGTACTCAGGCTTACCTCTGAACCTCTTTCTGAGTTCTGGGTTCTGAGTTGCTATTCCGACAGGACATGTGTCAAGGTTACATACCCTCATCATGACACAACCCATTGTTACAAGCGGTGCTGTTGCAAATCCAAACTCCTCAGCTCCGAGCATTGCAGCTATAGCAACGTCACGGCCTGTCATCAGCTTACCATCTGCCTCAAGGATGACCTTATTTCTGAGGTCATTCATGATAAGTGTCTGATGTGTCTCTGCAAGTCCGAGCTCCCAAGGAAGTCCTGCGTAATGGATGGAGTTGTTAGGTGCTGCACCTGTTCCTCCGTCGTAACCTGAGATCAGGATAACCTGTGCTCCGGCCTTTGCAACACCGGCAGCTACTGTACCAACGCCAGCCTCAGACACAAGCTTTACTGATATTCTCGCATCACGGTTTGCATTCTTGCAGTCGTAGATGAGCTGTGCAAGATCCTCTATCGAATAGATATCGTGATGTGGTGGTGGAGAGATAAGGCTTACACCCGGTGTTGAAAGTCTTGTCTTTGCGATCCATGGATATACCTTTCCACCAGGAAGATGTCCGCCCTCACCAGGCTTTGCTCCCTGTGCCATCTTGATCTGTATCTCCTTGGCACTCACAAGATATCTCGATGTGACACCAAATCTTCCAGATGCAACCTGCTTGATGGCTGAGCATCTGTTCTTGCCATCCTTGCCGATCGTAAGTCTCTCTATCGACTCGCCACCCTCTCCTGAATTGGACTTGCCGCCCAGCTCATTCATGGCGATGGCCATACACTCATGTGCCTCCTGTGATATACTTCCGTAACTCATGGCACCAGTCTTAAATCTCTTAACTATCTCGCTTGCAGGCTCAACCTCATCAAGTGGGATCGGCTTATCAGCGAACTTGAAGTCCATGAGACCTCTGAGGTGGAATGGCTTCTGCTCGTCATGGAGCGCCGCTGTGTACTGCTTGAACAGCTTGTAATCACCGCGCCTTGTAGCCTCCTGGAGAAGATGTATAGTAACAGGATTGTACAGGTGCTCCTCCTTGCCGCTTCTGAACTTGTGTGCACCGATGCTTGTGAGGGCAAGGTTTGTGTTCAGTCCAAGCGGATCAAATGCTGATGAATGAAGATCATCGACTGTCTTCTCAAGCTCCTTTATACCAGAACCGCCGACACGGCTTACTGTATTTGTAAAGTATCTGTCCACAACGTCCTTTGAAAGGCCGATACACTCAAATATCTGTGAACCCATGTATGACTGGATCGTTGAAACACCCATCTTGGATGCGATCTTTACTATTCCGTGGCATATTGCACTGTTGTAATCATCGACAGCCGCATTGAAATCCTTATTCAGCAAATGTGAATCAACCATCTGCTTGATCGTCTCTATTGCCAGATATGGGTTGACTGCACATGCACCATATCCGAGAAGTGTTGCGAAGTGATGAACATTTCTTGGATCAGCACTCTCTAGTATGATCGCAACTGCTGTTCTCTTCTTGGTTCTTACCAGATGCTTCTGCATAGCTGATACCGCAAGAAGTGATGGTATTGCAACATGGTTCTCATCCACACCTCTGTCTGAGAGGATGAGGATATTTACACCGTCCCTGTAGAGCTTATCAGCCTCAATGAACAGTCTGTCCAGAGCCTTCTCCATGGATGTGTTCTTATAATAAAGAATAGGAAGTGTTGCAACCTTAAGTCCCGGTACATTCATATTCTTGATCTTCAGAAGATCTGTATTTGTCAGTATTGGATGGTTGATCTTCAGCACATGGCAATTCTCCGGCTTCTCCTCAAGGATGTTACCGTCCTTTCCAAGATATACCGATGTGGATGTGACAACTTCCTCTCTGATCGCATCGATTGGAGGATTTGTAACCTGTGCAAATAACTGCTTGAAGAAGTTGAACAGTGGCTTGTGGCTGTTTGAAAGGACTGCAAGCGGTGTGTCAGTACCCATAGCGCTGATAGCCTCTGCGCCCTTCTCTGCCATAGGATAAATCGTGTTCTTGAAATCCTCGTAGGTATATCCAAATGCCTTCTGAAGTCTTGCTCTCTCCTCATCTGTGTACTCCTGAACTCTGATGTTCGGGATCTTCAGATCAGCGAGATGTACGAGATTGCTGTCTACCCACTCACCGTAAGGCTTTGCCAGTGCGTATTTCTCTTTGATCTCCTCGTCTGAGATAAGACGACCGTTCACTGTATCGACCAGAAGCATCTTACCAGGTCTGAGTCTGTCCTTCTTCACGATCTTTGCAGGATCCACATCAAGGACTCCGACCTCTGATGAAAGTACGAGGTAATCATCATCTGTTATATAGTATCTCGATGGTCTCAGTCCATTTCTGTCGAGGACTGCTCCCATGAGCTCACCGTCTGTAAATAATATAGAAGCAGGGCCATCCCAAGGCTCCATCATGGTTGCGTAATACTGATAGAAATCCTTCTTCTCCTGACTCATGGCTCTGTCGTTCTCCCATGGCTCAGGGATCGTGATCATGACTGCCATAGGAAGTGGTATTCCGTTCAGTACCAGGAACTCAAGACAGTTGTCAAGTCTTGCGGAATCCGATCCATCCGGATCAAGAACAGGCATAACCTTGTACATCTCATCCTGCATGATAGTGGACTCCATGGTCTCCTCACGGGCGATCATCTTGTCTTCATTTCCTCTTATTGTATTGATCTCACCGTTGTGGCACAGATATCTGTACGGATGGGCTCTGAGCCATGATGGTGTCGTATTCGTTGAGAATCTTGAATGAACAAGTCCTATAGCTGACTCATAGTCTGGATCCTGAAGGTCGTTGTAGAACATTCTGAGCTCACCGACCAGGAACATTCCTTTATATACTATGGTCTTGCTGGAAAGTGATGGAACATATGTGTCATCATTACTCTCCTCAAATATTCTTCTGACAAAGTAGAGCTTTCTGTCGAAGTCCATGCCAGCCTTCACTGTCTCTGGTCTTCTGATAAATGCCTGCATGATGTATGGC
>CAVCCL010000244.1:0-5497 GCA_963600665.1 Bifidobacterium catenulatum
CATCTCTTGCCGATTCATCTATCGCAAGGAACATGAGCGTTTTCACCCTGTCATCACCTATCACATATGTCAGTCCGACAAATCTGCCCGAGTCCACAACCGCACGGAACCTTGCCTTTCCCTGTCTGCATCTTCTGGTGAGCATCCACATAGGAGGTCTTTCTTCCCTTGGGAACGCAGTCACGAACAGGTGCTTTACCTGTTTTTTATACTCATCAATATCAACAAATTTCAATTCCATATTATAACCTTCTAAGCTCAGTCGTTCTATCTGTCAACATATTTTATCTGGACATCGCCCGATGCGGTATCGACAATGCACTTATTTTCATTTGCCATATGGGACTCAGGTATGTCCACCTCTCCGCTCTTGCTGTTCACAAGGAAACGTTTCTCCGACAAAAATGATATATCCACGTTGCCGCTCTCCGTCGTAAACCAGAGCATGTGTCCATCGCACGCATCCACATTTATATCTCCCGAAGATGTCATGAACTGTCCAACCTTCGCTGCCTTTATATTATACCCCTCAAGCAACCCCTTGCCCGCGGATATTATGACATTGTCGCCGTGGACGTTCATTATCGAAAAGTCGCCGCTGCTGCCATTTACCTTCACGCTGCCTGCGTCCACGGAAGCCATGGTGACCTCACCGGAATCTGTGACGACATTTACATTTTCTGCGGTTATATTGGACAGATACGCTCCGCCCTTCACCTCAGTGACATCAAGTGTCCCACAGGATATCTGCACGCTCGATACCAGTGTTCCCGTCTTCGAGGTCATGGATATGTCTCCATACTCTCCCTCCGGTATACTCACCACGACATAAGGATCGTCTCCAAAGCCTATGTCTGAGCCAAATGTCCTGTTGTCGGCACATGTCATGACCAGCGCATCGTCCTGCACCGTCACGGAATGTATGACGTCGGGCGAATCGAAATATGTGACGTGACATTTGTCATCGTCGGATTCCACCAGTTTCACATCCATGTCGTCTGCCACCTGTATGTTAATGTCCCGGAACTTCTCAGTTATGGTCATCTCTTTTTCTGTGTAGGAACTTTTTGCCTTAGCCTTTTTTTCTTCTTTCATCGTCATACGCGCCTGTCTTCCAAGCCCGGCGGATATGACCACCGCAGTCAGCATGACTCCGACCACCAGAACAACTATGGCCCGCATGATCCATTTTGCAACCTTCAAATGCATTTACCTCAATACAAATATGTTTTACATCCAACCCATTATATATACAAAACGGATGTATTGCAAATCCTGCAATACATCCGCATGTTTTGTCATGGTTATATTATTTTCCCAGCGTGTTCGCCCTGTTGTCGATATTCTTTCGGAAGTTGATGACCTGGTGGTCATATGGCTCGTCCATCAGCTTGGACTGGATCATGAAGTCCGCTGTGGCTTTGTTGTTCGCCATCGGTATGTCATACACCTGAGCGATACGGAGCAGAGCCTTCACATCCGGGTCGTGCGGTGCTGCTGTGAGCGGATCAGAGAAGAATACTACGAAATCTATCCTGCCCTCCACTATCTTGGCACCGATCTGCTGGTCTCCGCCAAGTGGGCCGCTGTTGTAACCCTTCACCTGAAGGTTTGTCCTGTCTGTTATCATGCGGGCTGTGGTTCCCGTTCCGCACAGTTCATGCTGGCTTAGTATGTCTTTGTTATCCTCGCACCATTTGATGAGTTCTTCCTTCTTCGCATCATGGGCGATCAGAGCTATTCTCTTCTGCTTCGGTATGGTCATTGTGATGTAATCTGCACTCATGTCTTTACCTCCTATTCCTGCAATTTTATCTGTTATTCTTCAATACGCCTGGGCAAGACCGGCTTGTTTTTATAAAAACGCCGCATCTCTTCCCGGCAATAGATCTTCCATATTCTACTATCTGTAAGTCTTGCTCCTACACGTTTACTCTACCCAATCTGCCCATTATTTTCAATACAAAACATAACAATATAGGAAAATTTTACTGCATTATTACATTTGCGAATTTGCTGAACTTTTCTCTGTTTTTTCTCCCATCTGTGTGGTATTCTCTTATAGGATGCTTTATAAATTTAAGTATTTCACTATGATACATTAATTTGCAAAAATAATTCTCTTCCCGTTCCTTTTACATTTCACATATTACTTATATTTCGGGAGGAATAATTTTTCATAAGAAATATGCAGACTATTCCTATGTCTGCCCAATCATATAGTTTAAGGAGATTCACAAGATGAGAAAAATTGGCTTTGACAATGACAAATATCTGTCCATGCAGTCTGAGCATATCAGAGAGAGGATCGGACAGTTCGGAGACAAGCTGTATCTGGAATTTGGTGGAAAGTTATTCGATGACTATCATGCATCCAGAGTTCTTCCGGGATTTGCACCGGACAGCAAGCTTCAGATGCTTCTCCAGCTTGCAGATCAGGCTGAGATGATCATTTCCATCAACGCTGCCGACATAGAGCGCAACAAGATCAGACATGACCTTGGCATCACTTACGATCAGGATGTTATCAGACTTATAGGAGTATACAAGGAAAAAGGACTGTATGTGAGCAGCGTAGTCATCACAAGATACGCAGGACAGCCTTCCGCGGATGTGTTCCAGAAGAAGCTTGAGGCAATAGGAATCAAGGTTTACCACCACTATTCAATAGAGGGCTACCCAAACAACGTTGAGAAGATCGTCAGCGATGAGGGCTACGGCAAGAATGAGTATGTTGAGACTACCAGACCTCTCGTCATCGTCACAGCACCTGGTCCTGGAAGCGGCAAGATGGCTACGTGCCTCTCCCAGCTCTACCATGAGAATAAGCGCGGCGTAAAGGCCGGATATGCAAAGTTTGAGACATTCCCTATCTGGAATATCCCTCTCAAGCACCCCGTCAACCTTGCTTACGAGGCTGCAACCGCCGACCTCAACGATGTGAACATGATCGATCCGTTCCATCTGGAGGCATACGGTGAGACAACAGTAAACTACAACCGTGACATAGAGATCTATCCTGTTCTTGCGGCTATGTTCGAGGGAATCTACGGACACTGCCCATACAAGTCCCCTACAGACATGGGTGTCAACATGGCAGGAAACTGCATCGTTGACGATGAGGCTTGTCAGGAGGCTTCAAAGCAGGAGATCATCAGAAGATATTATCAGTCGCTGAACAGATTTGTCAGAGATGAGGCTACAAAGGAAGAAGTCTACAAACAGGAACTTATCATGAAGCAGGCAAAGATCACCGTGGATGACCGCGCCGTTGTCCCTGTTGCCAACAAGCTTGCCGAGGAGACCGGTTCTGCTGCCGCTGCACTTGAGCTGCCAGACGGAACCATCGTTACAGGTTCTACCTCAGACCTTCTCGGACCTTCATCAGCAGTGCTCCTGAATGCCATCAAGATACTTGGCGGCATCGACAAGAAGACACACCTGATCTCAAGAACATTTATCGAGCCTATACAGAAGCTCAAGACCCAGTACCTTGGCAGCAAGAATCCAAGACTCCACACAGACGAGGTTCTCATCGCCCTGTCCATGTGTGCCGTATCAGATCCAAATGCTAAGCTTGCTCTGCAGCAGCTTCCAAAGCTTGCCGGATGCCAGCTTCACACATCTGCCATACTGTCAGCGGTTGATATGAACACATTCAAGAAGCTTGGAATTGAGTTCACGAACGAAGCTGTGTATGAGGGTAGGATGTAATTGTTGCCATTGGATTGCTTGCTATGATTTGCTGTGATTGGCGTTTTGCAGTAGCAGGCTATGGGGCTGCAAATGGCCATTTATGGTACTGGCTCTTGAGTCATTTGCCAGAAAGCGCATAATATTTTCGCATTTTTACGAAAAAACGGCAGAAAGATACAAAATAATTTAAAATTGTATCTTTCTGCCGTTTTTTTGCTGTTTAGCGATAATTTTGTGATATTTTGAACATCCAACTACGCTTCAGATATACACACTTGAATGCGCCGTGTTATCAAACACCACAGTTCACCTTTACTTAGGTATACATCAAGCATTCCTCCGCACGAGCAGCACATCTCCACCACTATCTTTTCTCCTTATACATCATGAGATGTGCCACCATAAGAAGTGCACTGGATATCCAGATCGACTTAAGCCCCAGATGTAGCGTGCACACTCCGCCAGCTCCGGCACCAAGTGCGAATATGATGATGATTCCATAATAGTGCATGGCCTTTCTTAGTGCCCCTGGCTCTTTATCTCTAAGATATACCGACAGGCTCTCTGTTCCGCTTCGGAGATTTCCTATACACATCGTGCTCGCATAGCCGTAGCCATTTACCTTTCTGAAGGTCTGAACCTGCATGGAGCAGGCAAATGACACAAGCATAGTTGCAATCAGATTGAACCTCACCGGTATGAACCCAACCGCAAACAATATCACGATCTCCACCAGCACAACTATCTGTCTCCAATGGATGCGGGATGCATTCTTGTATCTGTGGCTTATTCTCTCCGCCACCAGCACGCCAAGTGCAAATGCGATCAACGGAAAAAGGTATCTCAATGCAATCTTAAAATCTCCCATCATAAGGTGCTGGCTCATGAGGACTACATTTCCTGTCTGGGCATTGGAGAACACCTCATCTCTGGCATTGTATGTATATGCATCCTGAAAACCTCCTGACAGTGCAAGTATGGCACTCAGGAGAAATGTCTCGGATGTCTGTCTGAGTTCATGTTTCTTTCTTAGCATGGTATTTGTCTCTTTTCTGTCCTTATTTGATCGGTATCTTATTCTACAGACACACTGCCTGCAAAATCACATTCAATTAAATAAGATAGCACAAAATCCTTTTTTTACAAGGTGTATACTTTTATAAATCTTTTATAAAATATACTCTCACCTTATTGAAATTCCTCTTCCAGCAGGTTACCATACTTACACAATAATAATATTGTGAAGCAACTTGACAATCGATAGTATTATGCTATTCTAAGATTATATGGAGAGTCCTGCCAATTTTATAAGTGGACACTCAGCAGAATAGCGTCACCTTGTCAGGTGAACTATTAAAGGGACTATGTAAACAAAACATAGTCCTTTCACAATTTATAAGGAGGTAAATTGAAACACGAGTTAAAATTATATTGGATAGACATAAAATACATCCGAAATCTCCACGCAAAGGATGACCGGATTTACAATTCGAGCCCTCAAATGTCTAAACACACCCGTCCATACATCGGTATTATAGTCACATGTAATAATCAAAAATATTGCATCCCTTTAACATCCGCCAAACCCAAGCATGAAAATATGACAGACAGAATCGATTTCTCACGTATTATTATCGACAATAAGATTATCGCAGCTCTTAATTTCAGCAGAATGATTCCAGTCGAAACAAATCAATTATCTAGAATTGATATAAAAGTAAGAAAACACGATAATCCCCAAGTTGTCAAAAGAAAACAACTCTACAGGCAGGAGCTTCAGTGGTGTAATGAGAATTATGAC
>CAVCCL010000245.1:0-3651 GCA_963600665.1 Bifidobacterium catenulatum
CTATATGTTGTGGCTGAAAAACCCAGTAAAATCAACACTTTCTTAAATCTTCGTTTTTAGGACAACTTTACATAAAATAGGGTTGTTATGTCAAATTTGTTGTGGTAGAATCACAAATAGTCATAATATTTCGAGCAAAAGATACTTTTTGTTACATAAAAAAATGGAGGATAACTTATGAGTGTACAATTGTTAGATAAAACACGAAAGATCAACAAGTTATTGCACAATAACAATTCACATAAGGTTGTTTTTAATGACATTTGTGATGTGCTCAGCGACATTCTTGCTTCAAACGTGATGGTTATAAGTAAGAAGGGAAAGATACTTGGACTCAAGAACAGGGATGATATTCCAGAGATACATGAGCTTATCGAGGGTAAGGTCGGAAGTCTCATAGACAACATGCTCAATGAGAGACTGCTTCTCGTCCTGTCCACCAAGGAGAATGTCAATCTGACCACACTTGGATTTGATGGAAAGGATATAGATAAGTATCATGGTCTGCTTCTTCCTATTGATATAGCAGGGGAGCGGCTTGGAACTCTGTTCCTGTACAGGCTTCATACTGAGTATGATATCGATGATATCATTCTGGGAGAGTACGGCACTACAGTTGTGGGACTTGAGATGATGCGGGCACTCAATGAGGAGAACGCTGAGGAGAACCGTAAGCTGGCCATAGTGAGATCAGCGATCAACACTCTGTCATTTTCAGAGCTGCAGGCGATCAAACACATTTTCTCAGAGCTTGATGGCGAAGAGGGAATACTGGTGGCAAGCAAGGTCGCAGATAGGGTAGGCATAACAAGATCAGTGATAGTGAACGCACTCAGAAAGTTTGAGAGCGCAGGCGTTATCGAGGCGAGATCATCAGGCATGAAGGGCACATACATAAAGGTGCTGAATGATGTGGTATTTGACGAGCTGAAGAATTCCTGAGACCAGGATTATAAATACATCGAAAAGGAGAGACATATATGATACCGGCAATAGTGACATTGATAGTAGGTGTAGCGATAGTGATAGTAAGCTTTTTCCTCACTGATGGTCCAAAGGAGAATACAGAGAATTCTGTGATGGATGAGAGCAGGGAGAATCTTGAGAAGAAGCTTGATGAATATTGTAACAGCCTTGTTGAGAAGAAAAAGAATGAGCTGAAGAAACAGGGCGAAGCTGTGAAATCAGACATGAAGAAGGGGCTCGACGAGGTGAGAGAGTCATCGAAAAAAGAGCTTGCTGAGATGAGAGAGAGCTCAAAGAAGGAAATGGGCGAGCTCATGAACAGCACAAGAAAGGAGCTGGATGAGTTCAGAGCCAGCACAGTTAAGGCAAATGAGGAAGCTCAGGCTGATACCCAGAAGAAGATAGATGATGCCGTTAAGACATACGAGGAGGGCATAGATGCCGCGAAGAAGAAGATGCAGACAGAGCTTGAGGCGTGTGAGAAGCAGTTGTCAGAGAAGGCAAAGAAGCAGATGATCGATTACATCAACCAGAGCCTTAAGGATGCATACGAGGCATATGACCCGGATGATACCAGCGAGAAGGAGCCTGTGACGTACGATGAGCCAGAGACTGTAGAAACTTCTGAGTCAGAGCCTTCTGAGGCAGAGAACGGATCAGAGAAGACTGAGCCGGATGCGGAGAAAGCTCAGACAGAAAATGACGCTCAGGCAGCAGATAAGACAGAGGCAGCAGATGGAGCCGATGCAGCAGATGGAGCCGATGCAGCAGGTGGTGCTGAGGTGGAGGCAGAGGATGGCGCAAAGCCAGACGACATTGCTGATAATGATAAGTCAGAGACATCCAAGGATGAAGGACAGACAGAGAATGCCGGCTCAGAGAGCAACACTGAGGCTGCTGTAGATGCAGAGACGGCCGAGAAAGCAATCAGTGTGGAGGATGCACCGGTAACAGACAGTGCATTTACAGTGGTAGAGGCTGAAAATCCTGAGAAGGCAGCCGCAGCGATCGCTGAGAATAACAATGCTGCCAGACCTAGAAACAATCGTTCAAAGAAGAGAAAAAAGAAGAAAGCTGCTCAGAACAAGGTTGTTGATATATGGGATGAAGGCACAGATGTAGAGTCACAGGTTGCAGACCTGCACAAGAAGGGTCTCAGCATCATGGAGATCGCCAACAAACTTGGAATAGGAGTTGGCGAGGCTAAGGTTATGATAGACAAGATCAATGAGGCTGACAAACAGTAATCAGTCCGGGAGGTAAGCTATGTATAAAAAAAGTTATTTCAGAGGCCTTGGTACAGGGCTGGTGATAGGAGCACTTACCATGACTGTTGCGTTTAATTTTGGGGATGCCGGAAAAAATGATTCAGGTCAGGGCAAGACGGCGGTCGTAAGTCAGCAGCAGGATAAGAGCACGGAGGATTCTTCTACGGAGACCACCACAGAGAAGAAGACCGAGGAGAAGACGACAGAAAAGACAACTACAGAGAAATCAACCACAGAAAAGAATGCCGATGCCGATAAGACTACCACAGAGGCAGGCAAGTCAGAAAATGGAAGCGGTAATGTGGCAGATAACTCAGGTGTGAACAGCAAGGGCGATGTGTATTCAGATGGTTCCTCGTCTGACAATAAGACCACATCGGACAGCAGCACCGGAAGTGACACGAACAGTGGCAACGGAAGCAGCAGTGGTACGACCGGAAGTTCCGACAAGTCAAATGGAACCGGCACAACAGATAACAACGGAGGACTTTCTGATAAGACAGAGAGAGTTCCATCTGCCAAGGACAACGGATATACAGAGGATAAGAATTCGCAGACAGGTTCAGGAAGCAGCACAGGCAAGACTACCGAGGCGGCGACAGAGGCTGTGAAGGCGAGTGCCATCAAGTATGACAATGGCGGCGGAGAGATCACATTTGGAGCCGGCACATCAGCATACGAGATATGCCAGTTACTTGGACAGATAGGCATCAGGGATGCAGATGAGTATTACGACTGGCTTCTCAGATCGGGATATTCTGAGAGCCTTGTACCTGGAACATACACATTTACCGGAAATGAGACAAACGGCGGAATAGTGTGGATCCTTTTAGGTCATCAGTAAAGTTATAGTCAAAAGGGAGGAGTTATTATGGGAGACAGCAATAACAACGAGGCAAACAGGTATACAGATCCGTACCAAATGGAGGGTGGCGCGGATCAGCATGCTGGTTCATATTATCAGGATCAGATGTATGGCCAGAATCAGACATATGGTCAGAATCAAATGTATGATCAGAACCAGATGTATGGCCAGAATCAGACATACGGCCAGAATCAGATGTATGATCAGAGCCAGATGTACGGCCAGAATCAGATGTATGGCCAGAATCAGACATACGGCCAGAACCAGATGTATTATCAGAATCCTACATATGATCAGGGGCAGGGATATGACCGGGAAACCATGAGCCCGCAAAATAAGAAATCAACGCATACGGGTTCAAATGTCCTGACAGGCCTGATCGGAGCGTTTCTTGGATCACTGGTCGGAGTTGTGCTCTGGGTTGTCGTGTATAATCTTGGTTATATCGCAGGTATATCAGGCGCGGTCATGGTCATATGTGCCATGATGGGATATAACAAGTTTGGAAAGGGGCTTGACCTGAAGGGTATAATAATCTGTGTAGTGTTGTGT
>CAVCCL010000246.1:0-2838 GCA_963600665.1 Bifidobacterium catenulatum
GCACGCTGAGGCGTGCGCAGGTCATCGTGCTCACGCACGACGACATATGATATAACAAATTGATAATCATACGGAGGCATAACAGAGATGAGAATCGTAAAGCTTAACGCAGAGACAAAGAAGGATCTTCTGAAGAATCTTCTGAAGAGAAGTCCAAGTAATTTCGGTAACTATGCAGAGACTGTACAGGGGATAGTTGACGATGTGAGAGATAACGGTGATGCCGCACTCTTCTCATACACAAAGAAGTTCGACAAGGCAGATATAACAGCAGAAAATGTTAAGGTTACACAGGAAGAGATAGACTACGCATATACACAGGTCAGCCCTGAGCTCCTTGACGTTATCAGAAAAGCCAAGAAGAACATTTGGGAGTACCATGAGAAGCAGAAGCAGTATAGCTGGTTTGACTCCAAGCCAAATGGAACACTTCTCGGACAGAAGGTTACAGCACTTGCATCTGTAGGTGTCTATGTTCCGGGCGGAAAGGCAGTTTACCCTTCATCAGTTCTGATGAACGTTATGCCGGCAAAGGTTGCAGGAGTTGAGAAGATAGTCATGACAACCCCATGTAATGCTGAGGGTGAGGTGTATGCCACAACACTTGTTGCAGCAAAGGAAGCAGGAGTGGATGAGATATACAAGGCAGGCGGCGCGCAGGCCATAGCTGCCCTTGCATACGGAACAGAGTCAGTACCTAAGGTAGACAAGATAGTTGGCCCTGGTAATATATTTGTCGCTCTTGCAAAGCGTGCCGTATACGGACATGTCAGCATAGATTCCATAGCCGGCCCATCCGAGGTAATGGTACTTGCCGATGAGACTGCCAATCCTAGATACGTGGCTGCAGATCTGCTGTCACAGGCAGAGCATGACGAGATGGCATCAGCCATACTTGTAACCACATCAGAGGAGCTTGCCGAGAAAGTATCAGTTCAGGTTGACAAGTTCATCGATGAGCTTTCAAGAAAAGAGATAATGAGAAAGTCTATAGACAATTACGGATATATTCTTCTTGCAGACAACATGAGCGATGCCATAGATGCTGTCAACGACATTGCATCAGAGCATATCGAGATCGTCACAGCCAATCCATTTGACGTGATGACAAGAGTGAAGAATGCTGGAGCTATATTTATCGGAGAATACTCATCAGAGCCTCTTGGAGATTACTTTGCAGGCCCTAACCATGTACTTCCAACAAACGGTACAGCAAAGTTCTTCTCACCGCTTTCAGTAGACGATTTCATCAAGAAATCCAGCATAATCTACTATTCAAGAGAGGCGCTTGAGGCGGTTCACACTGACATTGAAGCATTTGCCAAGGCTGAGCAGCTCACAGCACATGCCAATTCAATAGCAGTAAGATTTGAAAAATAAGACATAATGATATAGAATATGGGAAGGAGACAGGGATATGGCAGAGAAAGCAGCTAGAATCGCCAAATGTACAAGAACGACAAACGAGACAGACATAACCCTCGAGTTTAATATAGATGGAAAAGGACAGTCAAAGATCGACACAGGAATCGGTTTCTTTGACCACATGCTCACAAGTTTTGCGAAGCATGGTTTCTTTGATCTCAACGTTACAGTCAAGGGAGATCTGTATGTGGGTTGTCACCACACCATTGAGGATGTGGGAATTGTGCTGGGCAAGGCCATCAAGGAGGCTCTTGGAGACAAGAAGGCCATCAAGAGATTTGGTAATTTCTTCCTGCCGATGGACGAGACTCTTGTAATGTGTGCCATAGATCTGTCGGGAAGACCATATCTTGTCTATGATCTGAACCTCCGCACAGAGAGAGTTGGATACTTCGACACACAGATGGTCAAGGAATTCTTCTATGCAGTATCATACGCTGCTGAGATGAATCTCAATATTAAGCAGTTCTCGGGAGAGAACGATCACCACATCATAGAGGCTGCATTCAAGGCATTTGCTAAGGCTCTTGATGAGGCGACAACTTATGACAGAAGATTAAACGGAAAGGTGCTTTCTACCAAGGGCACACTTTAAGGAGGTGCTGGTTCATTATGGATAATGATATGATCTGCAAAAAGATAATTCCATGTCTGGATCTGAACAATGCGGTCGAGATGGCAAAATATTACAATGATGCCGGAGCTGATGAGATAGCTTATTTTGACAGCAAGGCAACAAAAGAGGGCAGAGAACCCAATGTTGCCATTATAAGACAGATATGTGACAGTGTTGATATTCCACTTATTGCCTGTGGCGGTGTGAGGGAGCTTGAAGATGTCAAGAAGCTTCTTTATGCAGGTGCATCCAAGGTATGTATGAAATCTGCTGCACTGAACACGCCTGAGCTTGTCACTGAGGCTTCTGACAGATTTGGTTCAGAGCGAATAATCTGTACTATAGATCTGAGTGAGTGTGATGATCCAGTCGGATATGCCAGAAAACTGAAGGAGCTCGGAGCGGGAGAACTTCTGTTGCTTCACAACAACATGGTGCCGGAATATCTGGATATAGTAAAATCCATAAGAGAAAATGTTGCACTTCCTGTTATAGTTTCTACCTATTCCACTAACGGGGAAGCTGTGGCAGAGATGCTCAATGAGACAAATGCTGAATCAATTTCTCTGTACAATCTCCAGAAGATGGATATAATGGAGATTAAACAGCATTGCCGTGAGGCGAATATAGATGTGGATCTGTTTGAATCGTCCATGCCTTTTGAGGAGTTCAAACTCAATTCGGATGGACTTATTCCATGTGTTACACAGCACTATAAGACCGGTGAGGTGCTCATGGTCGCTTATATGAACAAGGAGTCGTATGAGAAGACCATCAGAACAGGACGCATGACATAC
>CAVCCL010000247.1:0-3989 GCA_963600665.1 Bifidobacterium catenulatum
AATGCGTTATCAAACGCATAATATGGATATTATGCGCATGATGTATATTATCGAATAAAAACAGAAAGAAATCCCGCCGGGGGAATATTGCGATCGGTAGTGCAGTCGACTGAGTTTCAGCGCTTCTTGCTAAGGCGAAGCGCGCAACGCCCTTATTGCGTGCGTAGCCGCATGCAGATAGAAGCAAGCTGAAACGAAGGAAGACAAACGTGATCGTAATATTCCACCGGCGGGATTTCTTTCGTCCGTCAGATAAATTACAAATTAATTCTTAGAACATCTATACAGCAGATCCTCCCAACGGCGGTCAACCTCCTGCTGGTACTGAACGAGAAGGTGCTCGTTGCCGGGCTTGAACAGGTGCTTGAATCTACCCTGCGTTCTCAGGAAGTCCTCGATAGGAAGCTTCTTCTTAGGAGAGTAGGAGAGGATCCATTTGCCCTCAATAACCTCGAACAGAGGCCAGTAGCATGTCTCAACAGCCAGCTTACAGATATCCATGATCTTCTCAGTAGGGTATCTCCATCCTCTAGGACATGGTGACATGACGTTGAGGAAAGCTGCGCCAGGTGTGTATATGGCTTTCTCAGCTTTCTCATAGAGGTCGCGCATGTTGCCGAGAAGAGTAGACTGTCCTACATAAGGTATGTCGTGGGCAGCCATGACCTGGGCGAGATCCTTTCTGTTCTGCATCTTACCATTTGACTGGGAGCCGACTGGTGTGGTCGTGGTGTCAGCATACATAGGGGTAGCTGATGAACGCTGGATACCGGTGTTCATGTATGCGCCGTTGTCGTAGCACACATATACCATGTCATGTCCACGCTCCATAGCACCTGACAGGGACTGAAGACCTATATCGTAAGTACCACCGTCACCACCAAATGTGATGAATTTATAAGTGTCATCTATCTTGCCTTTTTTCTTCAGAACGTTGTAGGCTGTCTCAACACCTGAGAGGGTTGCGCCTGCGTTCTCAAATGCGTTGTGTATGTAGCTGTCCTCGTAAGCTGTGTAAGGATACATGAAGGTGGAAACCTCAAGACATCCTGTGGCGTTACCGATGACCGCCTTGTCGCCCTCGTGAAGGGCACGGAGTACAGTTCTGACAGTGATCGTACCACCGCAGCCTGCACACATTCTATGACCTGGAGCAAGACGCTCAGGCTTGTTCATTACTTCTTTAAAATTATATGCCATTTCATCTTACCTCCTACTGTCTAAGTCCTATGTACTGATACTGAGGAATCTCAGCGCCGTTCTCTATCATGTCTTCAAGCTGTGCAAATACGCCCTTGGCGCTGTCCACAGTGTAGTCACGTCCGCCGAGACCATAGATGTAGCTGACAGCCTTTGTGGTTGCCTGAATGTCATACAGGTGCTCCTTGACCTCTGCTGAGAGAGGACCGCCGCCTGCTCTGAATCCCTCTGATCTGTCGAGGATAGCGACAGCCTTGGTGTGTGCGAGAGCCTTTGCGATCTCCTCACCCGGGAATGGTCTGAATACTCTGATCTTCAGAAGTCCCACCTTCTTGCCCTCATTTCTGAGTTCATCTATAGCTTCCTTTGTTGTGCCGGCAGCAGAACCGATCATAACGATGGCGTAGTCGGCATCCTCAAGTCTGTACTCCTCAAAAAATCCGTAGTGACGGCCTGTCATCTCCTCGAATTCCTTTGCAACGTCCAGAATGACCTGCTTTGCGTTCTTCATGGCAGTGTTCTGGGCCATCTTGGTCTCCATGTAATAAGGAGATGTGGCGTAAGGACCGACAGCCATAGGCATCTCAGGATTTAAGAGATACTGCTCAGGGTTATATTCACCGACAAACTTCTTTACAAGGTCATCCTCGATGAGGGTGATGTTCTCAACGGCATGGCTTGTGATGAAACCATCCTGACATATCATGATAGGAAGTCTGACATCCTTGTGCTCGGATATTCTGTAAGCCTGAACGAAGTTGTCATATGCCTCCTGGTTGTTTTCTGCGTATATCTGAAGCCAGCCTGTATCACGGGCACCCATACTGTCTGAGTGGTCGCAGTTGATGTTGATAGGGCCGGAGAGTGCTCTGTTTACAAGTGCGAGGGCGAGTGGAAGACGATTGGACGCTGCCACATAGAGCTCCTCCCACATGAGAGCCATACCACATGAAGATGTGGCTGTGAGTGTACGGCATCCGGCTGCCTCTGCACCGATCGCTGCACTCATTGCACTGTGCTCACTCTCTACCGGGATAAATTCTGTATCGATCTCTCCGTTGGAGATAAATGTTGAAACAAACTGAGGTATCTCAGTTGAAGGTGTTATAGGGAATGCAGGCATTACATCCGGATTGATCTGCTTTATAGCGTGTGCTACAGCCTCATTTCCTGAAAGACGTTCTCTTATAGCCATTTATTTGCCCTCCTTCATAGTGATTGCTCCGAACTTGCACTGGTATGCGCATATACCGCAGCCCTTGCAGTGATCCAGGTCAAATGCGAGACGCTTGCCTGATACGACCGGAATACATGAATCCGGGCAGACAGGTGCGCACAGAAGACAATGTACGCATTTGCTCTCGTCGAGGACAGGAGTCGAAGTTCTCCACTCACCTGTGTTGAAAGCCTTGGATGTACCACCGCCGTATACGTGGTTTCCAGGTGTGAGATCTGTCCATTTGCTATTGTCATGTATCTTGCTTATATCTGTTCTCATTACTTCATTACCTCCCTGAAGGCCAGCTTCAAAGCTTCCATGTTACCCTCGATAACCTCCGGCTTCTTGGCGAATTTGTGCTGATATGACTGTCTCATATCTGTGAGGAATGGACCCTCCTCCATGATGCCGCTGACAGCAACGATGGCTGCAAGCATAGGGGAGTTAGGGAAATTCTTGCCGAGGGTCTTCAGAGAAATCTCCTTGGCATCCAGTGTGTATACTTTACCCTTGTAGCCCTTGAGCAGTGGACGAACTTCGTCCGGGGTTTTAGGTGTATTTATGATTATGGCACCGTCCTCCTTGAGTCCTGCAGTTACGTGTACAGGCTCTATCAGGGATTCGTCAACGACAACCACATACTGTGGCTCGTAAATGTTGGAATGTACCCTGATCGGTTCACTGCTGATTCTGTTGTAGGCAGTGATAGGTGCGCCCATTCTCTCCGGGCCATACTCAGGAAAGCCCTGAACATATTTACCTGTTTTGAATGCCACATCTGCGAGAAGCAGGGCAGCAGTCTTGGCACCCTGACCACCACGTCCGTGCCATCTGATTTCGATAGTATCTTTCACTTTCACATCTCCTGTCAAAAATTTCTCATTAAGTTCCGTTTATTAGGAAAAATAATCCTTTTGATTATACCATTTATAGATAATAAGTAAAGAATAAAATTAAGGAAATAAGTCGAAAAACAAAAAAAATTAACGTGGATAACAGAAATACCTAAAAATGTTGGATTTGACGATGGGATAAGTTATCTAAAAACTATAAAAAAGCATTTGGGATCATAAAATTTATGCTGCAGGATTGGTGAGAATGATTTTCAAAAACATCATTAGAATACATACAGGCAGATAAGGGGGGATGCCCTGTATCTGCCTGATTGAGTTACAAAGTATTGTAAAAAAATTATTATATGCTGACAACGAAGTGGATGCAGTTCTGTCCATCCACCGTCTGATTGTCCAGCAGTATATCACCATGGTACTTGGATGTGAGCTGTTTCAGCTTGTAAAGTCCTATGCCCCTGGAATAAGTTCCATCCTTCAGCGGCTTGGTCGAGTAACCCTTTGCGAAGAAGTTCTTGCGCATTTCCGCGGTGAGCTGCGATCCGGCATTGAAGGTTTCCACGGTGGTAGTCTTGCCGTCAGAGTCTATGATGACTTTTATCATACCTCCGTCCTCAGTTGCGTCAAATGCATTGTCCACCAGAATGCTCATGACATCCAGAAGCTCAAATTCCGCTGCCTTGGATGTGAGAGTGGAATTTTTGACATCTATATTAAGA
>CAVCCL010000248.1:0-32031 GCA_963600665.1 Bifidobacterium catenulatum
ACAGAGCAGCAAATGTTTCGTTATCTTTAAAGAAGTCCTTCAATGCTGAATCAGGGCTTGGCATAGTGTGTGTCAAAATTTCCCTCCTTATGAAAAAATTGGAGCAGACGCATTAGAGCGCTTGCGCGGGCGTCTGCGTGGTTCACAAGGAATTCTCCCGCTTAGGCGGGCCCCTCCTTATGAAAAATTCTCGGCCGGTAGGCCTACTTTAGGCCATGAAAGGAGGCATGTCAATAGATTTTGGCAAATGCGTTAACAAAGCGAATTTTGCCACTCAGAGTGGAAAAACAGGGGGTAAAATGGGGCCTGTTCTACAGCGTGTATACAAAAAAATAACTGCCGTGATAAACGGCAGTTATATGAAGATTATCGATTTATATACACCCTAGGAACCCTCACCGATATGTTGCACACGATCACATCCACATTGGTATCAAGCATATTTGCCATATCCTCGATGGACATGCCCTCGCCGAGAAGGGTTACGGTGTCGCCGCGCTTTACATCCGGGATGTCTGTGATGTCCGCCATGCACTGATCCATACACACACGTCCGATGATCGGTGCCTCGTGACCGTTTATGATGACCTTGCCCTTGTTGGACAGGTAGCGGCTGTAGCCGTCTGCAAAACCAACCGGAAGTGTGGCGATCTTGGTAGGCCTCTTGGTGACAAATGTTCCGCCGTATCCAATCTCAGATCCTGCAGGAACTTCCTTCACCATGGCAACGTATGTGTACCAGCTAAGGATCTCCTGAAGTCCCGAATTCTTCCAGTCAAAGTCATCAGAAGGGGTGAGACCATAGAGGATATCGCCGCATCTGACTGCATCGAGCTGTGCCTCAGGCATCATCAGTATGGCAGGGCTGTTGGCTACGTGGTGTTTAGGGAAGGTTACGCCCATCTTCTCAAGTTCATTTACGGCGTGGAGGTAGAGGTCGAGCTGCTTTCTTGCACTTGTGTGATCCCCCTCGTCAGCCCTTGCAAAATGTGTAAATATACCTGTTACGTTCAGGTCATCCATCTCGCAGATCTTCTTTATAGTGTCAAATGATTCCTGACATACCGGGAATCCTATTCGGTTCATACCGGTGTTCAGTTTTATCTGGATGTTCTGTTTCTTGCCGGCTCTTCTTGCGGCTGCAGCCATGTTCTCAGCGCCCTCCATCGAGAAAACAGTCAGGTCAAGGTCGTACTTTGCGGCCTCATCCAGCATGTCATCTGCTGTATCCCCCAGGATAAGGATAGGTTCTGTGGCACCGGCGTCCCTGAGCATCTTTCCCTCTTCCCAGATGGCGACGGCGTAGCTGTCTATGCCACATTCCTTAAGTGTCGGGTAAAGCCCCGCAATACCGTGGCGGTATCCATCGCCCTTCATGACTGCGATAAACTCTACCCCCGGTTTCAGTCTTGATTTTATATTGGCAATATTGCTCCTGAGCTTTGCCAGATCTATAACGGCAGCAGTTCTGCCGGCAAATGGTCGGTTGTTCATGTTTATTCTCCTTCTATAATAAATGCACAGTGTCTGCAAATCTTCTGCTGCATGATTGTCAGGCTGATCTGCAGACGCAATAAATTTTACCACGTAAAATCCAAGAAGTATTGTATCACATATGCATGTTAAAAAGAAGAGTGGGAATATCTCCGCAAATGTGTATAAGGAGTGTAAACAAAATTTTACAAAGCTTATGTTTATTTCTGATTCATAACGTGTTATTATACCGAGGAGAAAAAACAAAGGAGGCGAAAATATGGACAGTTGTGATAGTCATGGTCGAAGTACATATAACGATGGTTCAGACCTGGATTATTTTCAGGTGTCTGTATCTGCGCTGTTTTAATATAGGATCTAAGTCTGCCCATCGTTAGAAAATATCGCAACAATCAGTAGAGTTTGCGTAGTATTTGCTACGGTGGATTTTTTGTGCCCTTTTTTAGGGAGAATGGAGGCTTAGAATGAAGAAAGAGATATTGAAGGAACCAACATTTGCACAGGATATCGTAACTATAATAAGAAGTGGTTATGGCAGAGAGCAGCTTATCGACAGACTGAAAGATTACCATGAGAAGGACATTGCCCAGAGTTTGGAGCTGCTGACAAAGGAAGAGAGGAAAACGCTGTATGACAGCCTTGATCCGGAGTGGATATCCAATATTTTCTCGTATATAGAAGATCCGGAGGAGTATATACAGGAGCTGGGGATTGATAAGCTGGCAGAGGTCATAAATGAGATGGATTCTGACGACGCTGTCGATCTCCTGGAGGATGTGGACGAGAAGGTCAAGAATCAGTTGCGCCCAATACTTGACGAGGATGTGAAGGCAGATATCCGTCTCATAAATTCCTACGATGACGACGAGATAGGAAGTCTTATCACCAACAATTATATAAGCATATCGAGAAAACTGACCATACGTCAGGCCATGCATGAGCTTGTACAGCAGGCGGGAGAAAAGGACAATATCTCAACCATCTACGTGGTTGACGAGGAAGAAAGGTTCTGCGGAGCCATAGATCTGAAGGATCTCATCATTGCCAGAGAGCATGATGAGCTGGATGATATAATCATTGATTCCTATCCGTACCTGATAGATCATGAGAAGATATCTGAATGTATAGAAGAGATCAAGGACTATGCTGAGGACTCCCTTCCTGTGCTGAATGATGACAAAAGAATAATCGGTATCCTGACTGCACAGGATGTCATAGAGGCAGTTGACGATGAAATGGGCGATGACTATGCCAAGCTGGCCGGTCTGACTGCGGAGGAGGATCTGAAGGAGACCACATTTGAAAGCATGAAAAAGCGTATGCCGTGGCTTATTATACTGCTGTTTCTCGGCATGGGTGTGTCAACCGTCGTTGGCGCATTTGAAGGTGTGGTAGCGGTGCTGCCGATCGTCATGTGTTTTCAGTCCCTCATCCTTGACATGGCGGGAAATGTCGGCACACAGTCTCTTGCGGTGACGATACGTGTGCTCATGGATGAGAACCTGACCGGCAAGGAGAAAATGTCCCTCGTTGTCAAGGAGATGAGAGTAGGATTTGGCAATGGTCTGATCCTGGGAGTATTATCCCTGATCTTCCTCGGTGTATATATCGGTGTATTCAAAGGCTTCACCATGGGAAAGGCATTTATGATATCGGGCTGTGTAGGCGTGTCGCTGCTGGTGGCCATGATCATATCAAGTCTGGTTGGAACTCTTGTACCGATGTTCTTTCATAAGATCAAGGTTGATCCTGCTGTGGCATCCGGCCCGCTCATCACCACGGTAAATGATCTTGTGGCGGTCATCACATATTATGGACTTGCGTGGCTGCTGCTCATACAGTGCATGCATCTTGTGTAAAATAGAACAAATTCGTTCGGGGTGGTATCGCTTTACTATTGTAAAGCGATACTGCCCCGAATATTTGTTGTCATCAAAAGCCGTGGAGGGTATAATATCGACATATAAGAGAATTTATAAAATGACTTGGAAGGTATTGCAATGAGAAAAGAATATGTTATGGGTAACGGAGCCATAGCCCTCGGTGCGCTTGCGGCGGGACTCAACCTTGTGGCTGGATATCCGGGAACCCCATCTTCGGAGATACTTGAGACAGTGGCAAAATATCCGCATGACGGAGTCCATGTGGAGTGGTCGGTAAATGAGAAGGCAGCCATGGAGGTTGCCGCAAGTGCATCATATAGTGGAGCGAGAACGCTTGTGACCATGAAACAGGTTGGTCTAAATGTGGCATCGGATCCGCTTATGTCACTGGCGTATGTTGGAATAAAAGGCGGAATGGTCATCGTGTCAGCGGACGATCCGGGCCCTATATCATCACAGACGGAGCAGGATACGAGGATGTTCGCAGACTTCTGCAGGATCCCGGTATTTGACCCGTCGACTCCTGAGGAGGCATACCAGATGATACAGGATGCATTTGACTACTCAGAGAAATATAAGACGCCGGTTCTGTTCAGACCGACAACCAGAGTGTGCCATGCATATGCGTCCATAGAGGTAAAAGACGAGTGGAAGGCAAAGGAATACGATGGATTTGTAAAAGATTCAAAAAAATGGGTCATCTTCCCAAGATTGTCATTTGCCAATCATGCCATGATAGAGAAGAGAAATGTGGAGATCGGGGATGACTTCGGCAGCTACTCCATGAATACGGTGGAGGGAAGCGGCAGCAAGGCGGTATTCGCATCGGGAATCAGCTATTGCTACGCCAAGGAGACACTTAAGAGTGTGCCTGATGTGAAGCTGATCCGTATAGCGACCCCACATCCTTTCCCGGAGCAGTTCGTGAAGGATGCGCTGGACGGAGTGACAGAGGTCATGTGCCTTGAGGAGCTCAGCCCATACATAGAGAATCAGATATTACGCCTTGCGGGCAAATATCATATGGATATAAATGTCAGAGGAAAGCAGACCGGTGATGTGCCGACAAGCGGAGAGCTCAGCACCAACAAGGCTGCAGACATCCTGTGCGATTTCCTGGGACTTGAGAAGACTTCCCAGGTGGATGTGTCAGATGCACCGGCACTTCCTGTAAGGCCGCCTGTACTGTGTGCGGGATGCCCTCACAGAGCGTCATTCTATGCGGTAAAGAAGGCGATGGCCGGCAGAAAGAGCTATTTCTGCGGAGATATCGGATGCTATACACTTGGAAATGCCATGCCGCTTGACATGGTGGATACCTGCCTGTGCATGGGAGCCGGAATCACCATGGCGCAGGGTTTCCACTGGGTGGATGAAGACGGCGTGTGCTTTGCATTTGTGGGAGATTCCACATTCTTCGCGTCGGGCATGACCGGCGTGGTAAATGCAGTGTACAACGATGCGAATATGATCCTGTGCGTGCTGGACAATTCGACCACAGCCATGACGGGACACCAGCCACATCCGGGAACAGGACGCAACATGATGGGTCAGTTCGTGGACAAGGTGAGCATACAGAAGGTTCTTGAGGGAATCGGAGTTAAGAAGATAGTCACTGTTGATCCGCTTGATCTTGAGGCGAGCGTGGCAGCAGTTAAAGAGTGTGCGGATATCAGAGGAGTCAAAGCGATCATTTTCAAGTCGCCTTGTATAGCTATCACCAGGCCATCGGGCAAGATGGAGATATCCGAAAAGTGTATACAGTGTAAGAAATGTATCAGAGAGATAGGCTGTCCTGCGATCATCCTGAAGGATGGCAAGGTGGCGATAGATGAAAGCCTGTGTACGGGATGCGGTCTGTGTTCACAGATCTGTCCGGTGGGTGCGATAGGGGGTGCATGCAATGAATAAAGATATTCTGGTCTGCGGAGTAGGCGGACAGGGAACGGTTCTTGCGTCCAAGCTCATCGCATCGGCGTATATGGCAAAGGGCGAGACGGTACATTCGGCGGAGACTATAGGAATGGCACAGAGAGGCGGAAGTGTCACGAGCCATGTGAGGATCGGTGAGGCGTATTCACCGCTCATAGCCCAGGGCGGCGCTGACATCATACTTGCATTTGAGCCTGCGGAGGCGGTGCGCAATCTGTCCTATCTGAAAAAGGGCGGGATCGTTATCACCAACAACGTTCCGGTGAAGCCAGCGACGGATTCACTCATGAATTCAGGCTACGAGGCACAGCCGATGCTGGATTACCTGAAGGGCAAATGTGACTGCATAGTCATGGACGGCGAGGCGATAAGCCGTGAATTTGGATCGGCAAAGTTCTACAACATAGCGCTTCTCGGAGTTGCAGCAGCCAGCGGCAGACTGGGACTTGACGAGGCGGATATCATATCAGCCATTGAGAATGGCGTGAATCCGAAGTTTGTGGAAGTGAACAAGAAAGTATTTGCGTATGCTATGAAGATGTGAATTTTACAGGCTTACAAATATACATTCAGCATAGGATGAGTCAGCTTTTGAAAAGTATAATTTTTCAATGAACTGACAAATGACAGAAGGAGAGTAGAAATATGGTTTTAAATGACACACAGCTCAGCCAGGTGGACGCCCAGATAAAGCGTCTCGTAAAGACTGACAGCTACTACGGCAAGAAGTACAGAGACCTTGGTATAACAGAGATTACAAGTCAGGAAGCATTTGAGGAGATTCCATTTTCAAGCAAGGATGACCTGAGAAATGCTTACCCACTTGGAATACAGGCTGTTCCAGATGAGGATGTGGTCCGTATCCACTCATCTTCAGGAACAACAGGAAAGCCGGTCATCATCCCTTACACAGCAAAGGATGTGGATGACTGGGCGGTCATGTTTGCAAGATGTTACGAGACGGCGGGAATAACAAAGAAGGATCGTATACAGATAACACCGGGCTACGGTCTGTGGACAGCGGGAATAGGATTCCAGGCCGGAGCTGAGAAGCTTGGTGCCATGGCAGTTCCTATGGGCCCTGGAAATACAGACAAGCAGCTCCAGATGATGATAGATCTGAAGAGTACAGTCCTGACAGCGACATCATCATACGCACTTCTTCTTGCGGAGGAGATCGACAAGAGAGGTCTCAAGGACAAGATATATCTGAAGAAGGGTGTATTTGGCTCAGAGCGATGGAGCGAGAAGAAGAGAGAGTACATAAAAGACAGGCTTGGCATTGAGCTGTACGATATATATGGACTTACAGAGATCTACGGACCGGGTATCGGAATAAGCTGTGATGCCCAGGACGGAATGCACTACTGGGATGACTATATTTATATAGAGATAATAGATCCAAAGACCGGAAAGACTCTTCCTGACGGAGAGGAGGGAGAGATAGTCATCACCACTCTTGTGAAGGAGGGCGCACCTCTCATCCGTTTCAGGACACACGACATATCAAGGATCATTCCTGGCGAGTGTCCATGTGGAAGAAAGCATCCGAGACTGGATATCATCAAGGGTAGAAGTGATGACATGTTCAAGGTACACGGCGTAAATATGTTCCCAAGTCAGGTTGAAGAATTGCTTGCGCTTGTGGATGGAGTTTCAAGTGAGTACACGATCAACATAGCCCATGATGAGCCTGCAAATAAAGACATCATGCTGGTTACAGTTGAGGCTGAGGGACGTGTAGATTTCGAGCAGACAGGACGACACATCAGGGATCTGTTCAAGTCAAGGATCGGAGTTACACCGAAGATCACCGTTGTCCCAGTTGGAACATTGCCTAGAAGTGAGAAGAAGACACAGCGTGTCATCGACCATCGTGAGCAGTGATGGACGGACGGTGAGCACCATTGATGAATGACGCATCTGATTTTTAGTATGTCCAATCAGGGTCGCTCCCGCTTATTTCGGCTCGCAGCGGTACTAAGGTGCCGCCTTAATGGCGCCACCTAAGGACCGGCGGCCTCAAATTCCCTGAGTTGGACATACTAAAACTCAGATGCTGTCAACGATGGTTGTATAGGTGCTCACCTGTCTATGTAGAGGATATTTTTATTATATTAGATACCTGTAATGTAGTTGTATGAGACTAGAAGAATATGTATTGACATATTTATATTTTAGAAGGGGTAGGAGTAATTAATTATGAATTCAACTGATATAATTTCCTATATTGTTGCGTTTTTACTTGGGGTGGTGTTGTTCACTCTGGCGAATGAGATCATACTCAAGCTGCCAAACAATGAGAATATATTTAAGGGAAAGCCGAAGAGCTTTGAGAAGTTTTCTCCGAGATGTCTGTTCATACAGATACTTGGCGGAGTGTTCGGAGTGCTTATGGTGTGGCAGTTTAACGTGAGCCTTGAGGCGGTCACGGTATTCCTGTTCTTTGGACTGCTGACTATCATCACATTCATAGACGCTGACACCATGGAGATACCATTTGTGCTGAATGTGTGTATACTGGTGCTTGGAGTTGTATCTATCTTTACAAGGGGAGGATTTTCACTGACGAGCGGTGATCTCTCTCTTGTGAGCAGACTTATTGGAATGCTTTGCGTGAGCCTTCCGCTGTTTCTGATAGTGCTGGTTATACCGGATGGATTTGGCGGCGGAGATATCAAGCTCATGTTTGCCGCAGGATTCTTCCTTGGCTGGAAGGCAACTGTCATAGCATTCTTCATCGGACTTATCATCGGTGGATGCCAGGGCGTGATACTTCTTGCAAGGCGTAAGAAGGGCAAGGACGATCATTTCGCATTTGGCCCGGCGCTCAGCGTTGGACTTATGATCGCGACATTTGTGGGATCACAGATGATGAACAGCTATATCAATATGATCAAGGCATCATTCTATGCATAGAAAGCTAAATCGGCGGTGAACACGAGAAAAGTTGTGTTTACCGCCGATTTAATTTTGATGGTGTGTTAAAATGCTGTGCTTGCACAGTTATTTGTACAAGTGAGAAAATTACCAAAAAGATATAAAAAACAACTTTTGGAAAATTATTTGCCTATTGTATATTTTCTGCGTGAGGGATATACTGTAAAGAGCGTGCAATTTAACGCGTTAAAGCTTTTAATTGAGAAAGAGGAGTTACGGTTATGCCAATCACAGATTACTTAGAGAGAAATGCCAGAGAATATGGAAATGACGTTGCTCTGGTGGAGATAAATCCTGATGTGCAGGAGACGAGAAGGGTTACATGGAGGGAGTATGAGCTCATAGAGTCCAATCCTACATGCCAGTACAGAAGAGAGATAACATGGAGCGTGTTCAACGAGAAAGCCAACAGATTTGCCAATCTTCTGGTGTCACGTGGAATACAGAAGGGAGACAAGGTAGGTATCCTCATGATGAACTGCCTTGAGTGGCTTCCAATATATTTCGGAGTATTGAAGACAGGGGCTATAGTGGTTCCGTTCAACTTCAGATACGATGCGGATGAGATCAAATACTGTGTAGAGCTTGCGGATGTTGACGTGCTTGTATTTGGCCCTGAGTTCATCGGACGTATAGAGACAGTCGTAGACGAGATCGCAGAGAAGAGGATACTCTTCTATGTGGGCGGCAACTGTCCTACATTTGCGGAGGATTATGACAAACTGGCATCCAACTGTTCAAGTGTATTCGAGAAGAGAGACATCAAGGACAGCGATGATGCGGCTATATATTTCTCATCTGGAACAACAGGATTCCCAAAGGCTATCCTGCACAACCATGAGAGTCTGATGCATGCGGCAAAGGTTGAGAATACCCATCACGGACAGACAAAGGATGATGTGTTCCTGTGTATTCCGCCACTGTACCACACAGGTGCCAAGATGCACTGGTTCGGAAGCCTGATAGTGGGCGGCAAGGCTGTTCTGCTCAAGGGCGTGAGCGCCAAGACTATACTTCAGACTGTAAGCGACGAGAAGTGTACTATAGTATGGCTTCTTGTGCCATGGGCTCAGGATATACTGCTTGCCATAGAGAACGGCGATGTACATCTGGAGGATTACGAGCTGTCACAGTGGAGACTGATGCACATCGGAGCACAGCCTGTACCACAGAGTCTTATCAAGAAATGGAAAGAGATATTCCCTAATCATCAGTACGACACGAACTACGGACTTTCAGAGTCCATCGGACCGGGCGCTGTACATCTGGGAGTTGAGAACATACATAAGGTCGGAGCCATCGGTGTGCCGGGCTACGGCTGGCAGGCAAAGATCGTGAACGAGGACGGAACAGAGGTCGAGCAGGGTGCAGTCGGCGAGCTTATCCTCAAGGGACCGGGAGTCATGACATGCTACTACAAGAATCCAAAGGCAACAGAGGAATGCCTGAAGGATGGCTGGCTGTACACAGGAGATATGGCTATGCAGGACGAAGATGGATTTATTTATCTTGTAGATAGAAAGAAAGATGTTATAATCAGTGGTGGAGAGAATATCTACCCTGTACAGATAGAGAACTTCCTCAGCAAATATGAGAAGATCAAGGACGTTGCAGTCATCGGTATCGCGGATGCCCGTCTCGGAGAGATCACAGCGGCCATCATAGAGGTAAAGGATGGCATGACCTGCACAGAGGAAGAAATCAACGAGTTCTGTAAAGAACTTCCAAGATACAAGAGACCAAGGAAGATCATATTTGAGCACGTTCCGAGAAATGCTACAGGTAAGATAGAAAAGCCACTTCTCCGTAAGATGCACAATAGTGAGAACCTGGTAGCGGCAGAAAACAACGCATAGTGAGATACCTGCCGTAATACAGCACAGAAAGGACAAAAAAGATGAAGACACCATTTATTACAAAGGCAAAGGCAGAAGAGATCATCAAGGAGATCCCTACACCATTTCACATTTACGATGAAGAAGGAATCAGAGAGAATGCGCGAAAGCTTTACAAGGCGTTTTCATGGAATAAAGGATTCAAGGAGTATTTCGCTGTAAAGGCTACTCCAAACCCAACAATACTCAAGATCCTCAAGGAAGAGGGCTGCGGAACTGACTGTTCATCACTGACAGAGCTTATGATGTCAGACAAGATGGGATTTAAGGGCGATGAGATCATGTTCTCGTCCAATGATACTCCTGCAGAGGAGTTCGTGCTTGCGAAGAAGCTGAACGCAACCATCAATCTTGACGATTTCACACACATTGATTTCCTGGAGAAGTCAGCAGGAATTCCAGAGAAGATCTGCTGCAGATTCAATCCGGGCGGAAAGTTCTCCATATCTACCACCATCATGGACAACCCTGGTGATGCGAAGTATGGTATGACAAAGGATCAGATCATCGAGGCATACAAGATCCTCAAGACAAAGGGCGTGAAGAGATTTGGAATGCATGCCTTCCTTGCCAGCAATACAGTGACAAATGAATACTATCCAACACTTGCAAAGATCCTGTTTGAGACAGCAGTTGAGATCAAGGAGAAGACCGGAGTGAAGCTTGACTTCATCAACCTGTCAGGCGGAGTTGGAATCCCATATACACCGGACAAAGAGCCAAATGACATCATGGTCATCGGCGAGGGTGTTAGAAAAGTATATGAGGAAGTGCTTGTACCAGCAGGCATGGGTGATGTAGCTATCTTCACAGAGCTTGGACGTTTCATGCTGGCACCTTACGGACACCTGGTTACAACAGCCATCCATGAGAAGCACACACACAAGGAGTACATCGGAGTGGACGCATGTGCAGTCAACCTCATGAGACCTGCTATGTATGGTGCATACCACCACATCACAGTCCTCGGCAAAGAGAATGAGCCATGTGATCACAAGTATGATGTGACAGGTTCACTGTGTGAGAACAATGACAAGTTCGCTATAGACAGAATGTTACCAAAGATCGATATAGGAGACATCCTTGTCATCCACGACACCGGTGCTCATGGATTTGCCATGGGTTACAACTACAATGGCAAGCTGAAGTCAGCAGAGGTTCTGCTCAGACCGGACGGATCATTCAAACTTATCCGCCGTGCAGAGACACCTGAGGATTACTTCGCAACCATCAAGGATTTCTGGGATGTGGAGCTGTAATTGAGCAAGAGTGAGTCAGTAATACAAATCATTTGATATATTCAAAAATAATAAAAGCATAGCAAAATGAGTTTTTAACTGTTTTGCTATGCTTTTTATTTTTTAAAATAAAAACTTAGAAAACATGTCACATTACATATTTAGTTTTCGTTATATATAGTAAGAGAAATTTACAGGGGGAGGATGTTGGTATTGAGAGTTAATTGTTCGTGGAGAGTGGACAGGCTATAAAGGGATGAGGAGGAATACAAGATTATGAAAAAAAAGTATCTGGCAGCAGTAATAATATGCGTATTGATTATGGCAGCAGGAGGAACTTCAGCATATATGCTTCAGAAAAACAAAGAAACTCCTGAGGAAAGGTCGAATACGACTACGAAGACTACTTCAAATGCAAGTAGTGAAAACTCAACGACTTCAGAAAAAAGCGTGGTTGAGGGGGTAGGAGATAATGTTTTGATGGTTGGAGCTATAAAGATAGAGATGTTGTCAGCAGATGTCATAGAGGGATCTGAGATCTCCACGGAAAACAGATATCCGGTTGAATATTTCCGGGATCAGACCCTGCCGGACCCTGAAGAAACTGAGGATATTATAGATTGGGATGCAATCTATGAGGAGGCTCCTGAGGTGAAGGATCTACAATTATCAGATTATGATGCGTATACGGCAGAAGAGTCCGAAGAAATTATAGACAGAAATCAGGACGTGATAGATAAGTACACATACACTAAGGTTAAACCTAGAAAATTTTATTTTATCAAGTGCAAATTGACCAATATGGGAAACGCAGATGTAGAGGATGCATTTCCATATGATGTTGTATATGACTCTCCTGAAGCGAGTGAGATAAGCTACAATGAAGCTTTGTGTTACTATGATAAGCCGATTTATACAGATGGGGATGAAAGAGCGATGAAATATTATTTCTTCAGGTTGAAGGGCCATGAGAGCATGGAATGTACAATTGGTTTGGCGGTCCCACAGGAATTTGACGAAAATGAGAAACATTATTATGGAAAGCTTATCACAGGGAACTTCTCATATGATCCGGCAAAACTACCAGATTATGTTGATATAGATTCGCTTCCGAAGACGGAAACAGATGATCAGTAATGGGAGGACGCATGAAGAGATATATTGGAGTCATTGTAGTGGTGGTGGTTATATGTGCAGCCATATTCTGGTGCGGCAGAATATACAGTATAAACCACGGATACATTGACAATACGCAGGTCATTGAAGCAGGAGAAGAAATAGAATGTGATGGTCTGGTCATCAGATGTGTAGAGGCACATATATACAGTATAGATGATTATAAGACCCGTTTTGGAGTGGATAACGTGGAGACGCTTAGTTCGGAAGACAGAATAGTATGCGCCTGCCTCGATATAGAGAACAATACAAATGAATCTATTTCATGGGACGCGGTGATGGATATGACATCCTGTGGATTTGAATCTGTTACATGGTGCAGCTCCGTGAATCCCTATGATATGCAGGATATCAATGTGTTTTCAGATAATGAACTGAAAGCAGGCTCAGACCAGAATATATGGTATGTAACTAAAGCGGCCCGGGTATCATTTGGAGATAAGACATGGGAACATATGGATGAGGAGACATTTTATTATGTGCCTGTGCTTGAGCCGGCGAAGATCAGGATGAAATTGGATATGGAATAAATTGGTGAATGATATGAATATATTTAAATTTGAAATGCAAAGGGCATTTAAGAATATATGGCTTGCTGTAAGTGTTGCGATTGGAACACTGATAGGATTGGCGGATATTGTACTCTACTTAAAACAGTATGGTCTTAAAGCGGATTGCGCACTGATCCAGATATGGCTGGGGACCGATTATCACTTTGCTTATAATAGTCTGTTCTATGTATTGCTTCCCCTGCTGGCCTGTCTGCCATATGCTGGTACATGTTATCAGGACATAAAAAGTGGATATGAACGGAATATATGTATCAGGACATCGCGCATAAAGTATATGCTGGCAAAGGAACTCGCTGTGGTGGCTTCGGGAGCTGCTGCAACAGCCATTCCCCTTTTGATAGATCTGTTCATATGTGCCGGGCTATACCCAAATAAAAAACCGGATAAGTTGACATTCCTGTATACGGGTATTATAGACTGCAATATGTTTCCAAGGCTGTTTGCAGAGCACCCGGTATGCTATGCGCTGGTGTTTATTGTGCTTGATGCTTTGTTCGGCGGCATTGCCGGTCTGGTGGCGATGTGTTTTGCCAGATGGTGCGGAAGCAGATTTTCCACAATAATGGCACCATTTGCACTGTATGTGTTTACGGGAGTTATATTTGAAGGAACCGGAATCGGCACATGGTCGGCTATGGCAATGATAAATCCTATTCAAAATGTGGTTACATATAGATATCAGATAGTGACAATGTATGTTGTGGTATGCGCAGTTCCACTTGCATTGATATATATATGGCATAGGAGGAGAGATATTCTGTGAAAGAGATAATAATTGAGGGACTCAGTAAGAAGATAAAAGGCACGCTCATACTTGATAATGTTAATATGCAGATGGAACCCGGAAAAGTGTATGGGCTCAGGGGCAAAAACGGGTGTGGCAAGACCATGATAATGAGAGCTCTTTGCGGCTTGCTGATACCGGATAGTGGCAAGGTCATTATTGATGGTGAGGTTTTGCACCGTGATATAAAGTTTCCGCGAAGCGTTGGAGTTTTGATAGAGAACCCTTCATTTCTTCCGCAGTATACGGGATATGAAAACCTTCGTATGTTGTCAAAGCTTATGGGAAATATAAGCGATGAAGAGGTGAGGAATGCGATAGAGAGGGTCGGACTTGATCCCGATGATGGAAGGACATACCGTAAATATTCGCTTGGAATGAAACAGAAGCTTGGAATAGCAAATGCAATTATGGGAGAACCGGATCTGATAATTCTGGATGAACCGATAAATGCACTTGATGAGCAGACTGTGATGAGCATAAAAACCGAACTTCTGAAGCTGCGTGACAAGGGGAAGCTAATAGTAATTGCGTGCCATGACAGGGAAGAACTGGAATTTCTGTGTGACATAATATATGAGATCAAAAACGGTACGGTTGCGGGATGCGAGGTGATCGGGGAATGAAAACTCTGAGACTCCTTGGAAGAGATACAACAAATGGTATATTGAGAAGAAGTTTTCTGTTTATCATACCTTTATTATTTGCTGTATCACAGACAAGGGAATTACATTCATATCTCAATGATCTCGTGGATCGAAATGAGTTGTTTACAAATGGTACACTTGCAGATTACATATTGTTTGCTACTAAAGGGATGAGTGTGTACTATTTTGATCCAAAGGAGTATTTCCAGATACCAATATACTGGTTTGCATTCCAGATTGGGCTTGCGTATCTGCTTGCATATTATGCAAGTGACGATTTTCACTCGAATGGAAGGGTATTGTTTATAGCCGTTGGGAGCAGAAGTAAGTGGTGGATAAGTAAATTTATTTACTGCATTGTGACTGTGGTGTTGTATTATGCTGTGTGCATTGGTGGAATATGTGTAACAGCAGCTTTATATGGTGCTGATATGAGATGGGGAGTAACCCCTGGATTGGCAGTGCGTCTGTATACCACTTCGACAGTGAGTATGGGTACGTGGGATGTGCTTTGTGTGACCATATTACTGCCGGTATTGGTGTCTGTTGCGGTCAGCCAGGTTCAGATATTGGCTGGATTTCTTATTACACCTGTAGTCAGCTTTGCCGGAGTATGTGCTATGTATGTATTGTCGGCCTACTATACAGTGTGGTATCTGCCGGGAAACTATACCATGTGGCAGAGGGCATCGTATATAGAGGCGGATGGCGTTAATCCGGCCAGTGGACTGGTGCTTTCGGCAGGGATGATCCTGATATCTTTGATCGGTGGACTTATGTATTTTGACAGGAAGGATATATTGTGAGACTGTGAACTATAATAAAGGGAGAGCGGTACAGATGCAAAAAGACATCCGTACTGCTCTCCCTTTAAATTTGTTTAATAAACAGGTTTTCTGTTTTCAAATCCCTGTATATGGTTTATAATAACTTCGATTAAGCCTTTACAGGTTCAGGATAATCAACACCGAAGGTCTCGACTGTTACAGTCTTCATCTTCTGTTCCTGACGAGGTTTGTCATTGTAGTCAGTTGGCACATTTGCGATCTTGTCTACGATGTCAAGTCCCTCGATAACCTTACCGAAGGCAGCGTAAGCACCGTCCAGATGAGGAGATGTCTTATGCATGATAAAGAACTGTGAACCTGCTGAGTCAGGCATCATGGAACGAGCCATTGACAGCACTCCGGGAGTGTGGGCCAGATCGTTCTTGAATCCGTTCTGTGAGAATTCACCTTTGATTGAGTATCCAGGACCGCCGATGCCGATTCCCTGAGGGTCTCCACCCTGTATCATGAAGCCTTTTATTACACGATGGAAGATTATTCCGTCATAGAAGCCTTTCTTGATCAGTGAGATGAAGTTGTTTACAGTGTTTGGAGCAATGTCAGGATAGAGTTCTGCTTTCATGACATCGCCATTTTCCATAGTGATAGTAACTATTGGATTTGCCATGTATATCATTCCTTTCTTGGTATAAGATAGGGTAATGATAACATCAGTTAACAGAACAGGCAAATGAAATTTGCAGATACAGAAGGAGAAAGAGATGGATTGGAGAAACATAGCAAGACCCGTTATTATAATAGCGCTGGCGGTATGTCTGGTGCTGTTCGGGGTATACAAGGTTAAGGAGACGTATACCGGATTTATGCAGGAATACGAGGGCACCTACAGTGCCGGTGGCGGAGAGAAGATCGAGGTTACCATACCTGAGGATACATCTGTCAAGGAGGCAGCATCTATACTTAAGGATGCGGGGCTTATAAAGTATAAGCTTGCATTCCAGCTCAGAATGACAGGCTCGCAGTATAGCCACAGTCTTCAGCCGGGTACTTACACACTCACAACAGGTATGTCGACATTGGATATGATAAAGACTCTGTGTTACGTGGAGTCGACCAGAGAGGTAAAATACACACTGACGGTTCCTGAGGGATTTACGGTTGAACAGATCGCTGACAGATGCGAGGAGCTGGGCTTCTGCTCTGCAAAGGAGTTCCTTGAGGCGTGCAAGTCGGGAGAGTTTGAGTATCCGTTTGAGATACCTTCATCGGAAGTCAAGTACGCATTACAGGGCTTCCTGTTCCCTGCTACTTACGACATATATGCAGATATGACTCCAAAGGAGCTCATACAGGACATGATAGACAAGTTTAACAGCATTTACACAGATGACTTCAGGAAGAAGGCTGAGGAGCTTGGATATACAGATTTCGAGGTTCTCACCATGGCTTCCATAGTTGAGAAGGAGTGTAAGCTGGATTCAGACAGAGCGATGGTTGCAGGAGTATTTATCAACAGATTGAACGATGACATGCCTCTTCAGGTAGATCCTTCTGTTCTCTATGTTGTGACTGACGGCCAGTATGATCAGGCAGAGCTGTCATATGATGATCTGGAGGTTGATTCACCGTACAATACCTACAAGTACACAGGACTTCCTGTCGGCCCTATATGTAATCCGGGCGAGGCATCCATAGAGGGCGTTCTGAATGCGGTTAAGCATGATTACTACTATTACCTGACATCAGATGAGAGCCAGGGAGCATGTATCTTTAATGAGACATACGAGGGACATCTTGCTGACATAGAAAAGGCTGATGCAGCCAAGGCAGAAAAGGAAGCTGCAGAGGGTGATGGATCAGAAGATGGCTCCGATGAAAGCTCTGATTCAGAGTAAAAAAATATAGACAAAATTATATAGCGAAAATTATCTAAAAGGGTATAAACTGCTTGCGATATATAGACTTTTTATATATAATAAAGGAGTATGTACCCTTTTGGGTTTTTATGCATCTAGTTATGCGCTTATGGAGGTGCGATAGGAGGAATATTTGATGAGGAAAATAAGTTTCAAAGTAAGAAATATCGGCTCTGAGAAATATTTGTCATATATTCTGAATGATGATTGTGAGTTTGACGAGGAGTTATTGGATTATCTGGAGGAGAACCGGATTCCTGAGCTCATTGATATCATTTATGAAGAGGATGATGAGAACGATTATCTTACATATAACGTTACAGGCAGGACAACGGTTGACGCACTCCTTTCGAATACGGTAAATGCTGAGAAGATATTGGGGATAATCAGAGGGGTAGCTTCTGGTATAGTTAATTTACGTGATCTCGGAATACCGGCATCATATGTGGTTCTCCACAAGGAGTTTACATATGTTAATCCGGTTACATACGATGTTGGAATGTTATGTGTTCCAGTTGAGTCAGAAGCCAATATCAATGCCGAATTCAGGATGTTCGCAAAGGACTTGCTGACGAGCGTTATTTATGATGACAGTGAGGATTGCAACTATGTGGCAAAGCTTCTCAATCTGTTGAATGCAGACAAGTTCACAGTGAGAAACTTCTATGCACAGCTCACAGAGCTTATGGAGTCTGCAGGAATGCAGGTGGAGGAGAACTTCGTTGACATAGGCTCAGATATGTCGGTTTCACAGTCTTCAGTTGACACGGCGGCATCTGATACAAGTATGGATGATCTGCCTGAGTTTGAGGACGTGTCATTTGGCGATGATGAGGAAGACGAGCTTGATGAGGTAGAGGAGATCAGTGACGAGGCGGCCGCAGCGAATGCGATATTCAAGGATCTTGATCTTGATTCGGATGAGACGAAGAAAGAGAATGTATCCAGTGAGATAGATATGTCAGTATTTGACGACAGCGTTCTTGAGGAGCTCGAGTTAGATGAGAGTCTTGACGAGGCTGAAGAAGAGGATGACGAGGAGGGCATGACAGAGGCTCTCACATCAGATATGGCAGTACATGAGCCATCGGGACTTACAGAGGTTGCAAAGGCTGCTGATGGAGTTACAGAGGTTGAGCTTGACAAGAAGGATGAGCAGAAGCCGGTTCTGATATCTACGGACGAGCTTATGGATAATCCACCTGTTGTTAAGAATATCAAGATCAACCGTGCGAAGATCATACAGAAGGCGGTTGCTGAGACAGAGGAAGCTCAGATAGATAACCCTACAGAACAGATAGTTGCACCACAGTTCATGAACGGTGACCAGCCGGAGCCTGAGACGAATATGGATCCGGTGAAGGCGAAGACGGAGGAGCCTGAGCAGAAGGGCACAGGAAGCACTGTTGAGCTGACTGGTGGGATGAACGTAGTCAAGGATACCGAACCTGAGAAGGCAGCGGTTAACAGGAACGCTCCAAAGGCTATGCCATATATAGTCCGTGTCAACACAGGCGAGCGAGTTATGGTTAACAAGGCTGTGTTCAAGATTGGAAAGGCGGCAAGAGGTGTTGATTACCATGTCGGTGGTAATGGGGCCATCAGCAAGGTACATGTCATCATCTACCAGAGAGAGGATGGATGTTATCTGAAGGATAACAAGGCGACAAATGGCACCTATCTCAACGGAGCACGCCTGGATGAGAATGCAGAGCAGAAGCTTTCAAACGATGCCATGATAAGCATCGGTGGAGAGGACTTTATCTTCAAATTAAGTTAATATACACCACCCACGATGTGGGACAAGAGCAGGTAGCAATACCTGCTTTTGGTGTTTGAATGAAGGAATAATTTTTGACGGAAAATATGCAGATTTAGACGAAAGGGATTGAAAAAATGAACAGAGAAAAGGTTGTTGTAGTTCCAGCGGGGGGAACTTACAGAGTGAGTTACAGTCTGGATATCAGTGATGTGATAGATGCTAAAGTGTACGATATGAGTAGAAGTGGAGCCATGCCTGAGATGGCACCGTGTGACATGCAGGAGAATGCCGGAGCCAGAGTGTTCAATTATCAGATCGATGACAAGAAGCCTCTTGCGGAGATCCTGAGACAGGAGATGAACAAGAAGGAGATACTCACACTTCTGTACAACATTCTGCATGCACTGGAGATGTTCGGTAAGAATATGGTTTCGCTCAGCTATGTTGCAAGGGACGAGCAGTGTGTATTTGTATCGCCTGAGACATACGATGTCTGCTTTATTGTCGCTCCGGTACAGAAGGAAGTGACAGATCTCAACGAGGTCAGAGCATTTGTGAAGTCGGTGATAGTTGATGCGAGATACTCAGAGAATGACAATGACAATTACGTAGCACGCCTTATAAACTGTGCGAATATGAGAGGCACATTTTCAAACTCGGACATGAAGAACGAGGTTAAGGCGATGCTTGCAGAAGCAGGCATAGATGCTGCCGAGATAGACAGAATGAAGGAGCTTTCCACAAATGCTCCAAAGGGTGGCAACAGCCACATACTTCGAGGTGAGTCGCCTAAGGTGAGCAGACTCGAGGTTATGAGAAATAATGCGAGAATGAATGGATATGCACAGCCGATGGGACCAAATGGCCAGGCACCGAACGGAATGCCGCCAATGGGCATGATGCCGATGGGACCAAACGGTCCGATGCCAAACGGTTCAATGGGACCAAATGGCCAGGCACCGAATGGAATGCCACCGATGGGAATGCCGCCGATGGGCCCGAATGGACAGATGCCAAACGGCCAGGTACCGAACGGAATGCCGCCGATGGGCATGCCGCCAATGGGACCGAACGGCCCAATACCAAACGGCCCGATGGGTCCTAATGGACAGATGCCGAATGGTCAGGCGCCGAACGGAATGCCGCCAATGGGCATGCCGCCAATGGGACCGAATGGCTCAATACCAAACGGCCCAATTGGACCAAATGGGATGCCACCGGTAGGCGTACCACCGATGGAGGAGCCAATTAAGCCTGAGATGGCTGAAGCACAGCAGCAGGGTGATAAACCAGAGAATGTTGAGCCGGCTGAAGCAGAAGCACAGGATGCTAAGCCGGAGATTGCAGAACCTGTTGAGATAGAGCCACAGGATGTCAAGCCAGAGGCAGTAGAGCCGGCTGAGACAGAAGCACAGGATGTCAAGCCTGAGCCAGCAGAGCCAGAACCAATAGAGGCAGAGCCGCAGGATGTTAAGCCAATACCTTCAATGCAGGGCAACCCATTTGGAGGAAGACCGATTCCACCTATGCCGCCAATGCCACAGGCGCAGCCGGTGCCAGAGATGCCGCAGAACCCACAGGGTCAGCCGGAACAGCCAATGCCACAGACACCACCGATGCCACAGATGCAGCCGGTGCCACCAATGCCGCAGGGACAGCCGGTACCGCCAATTCCACAGACACCGCCAGTGCAGGGCAATCCATTTGACGGAGCGCCGGCACCGTATTTCCTTAGGGTGAAGACGGGCGAGAGAATAAGCCTGGACAAGGCAGAGTTCAAGATCGGACATAAGGCAAGACTTGTGGACTATGCAATAACTGACAATTCAGCTATAAGCAGAGTTCATTGTGTCATCACCAAGAGAAATGGCGTGTGCTTCATCAGGGATAACAAGTCTACAAATGGTACATTTGTGAACGGTGAGGAATTGAAGGCAGGCGAAGAAAAGTTCCTGACTAACAATGCGATCGTAATACTCGGGGACGAAGAGCTTGTCTATCACATTAGATAGAATATCCGCAACGAAAGTTGAGACATAAATATTGGGAGGAATGTATATGGGGTTTAGCGCAGTATACAATACAGACGTAGGAATAAAGAAAAAGACAAACCAGGATTCGCTGGCGATCAAGATAGCGGATACTCCGGATGGACAGGTCGTGTTCTCCCTCGTATGTGATGGCATGGGAGGTCTGGCAAAGGGAGAGGTTGCCAGCAAGGAAGTCATAACAGCTTTCTGTAACTGGTTTGACACACAGTTTGTTGAGATGGTTGACAACAACAGCTTTAGTGAAGAGCTGCTGAGATACCAGTGGATAAGACTTGCCGTGGAGCAGAATGAGAAGATCAAGGCGTATGGCGAGCAGAATGGATTTATGCTTGGTACGACCATTTCTGCGATCCTCATATACAGAGGAATGTACTACATTCTCCATGTTGGAGACAGCCGAGTGTATGAGATCACTTCAGGGATAAGGCAGCTCACCGCAGATCAGACGCTTGTTGCAAGGGAGATCGCAGCGGGAAGACTTACACCGGAGCAGGCGGAGACGGACAGCAGACGAAGCGTGCTTCTCCAGTGTATCGGAGCTTCACCTGTGGTAGAACCGGATTTCGTAGTGGGGCAGGCAGCTCCCGGAGCGCATTACATGTTGTGTTCTGATGGATTCAGACATAAGATAACGCCTCAGGAGATGATAGAGAGACTCGGCCCGGGGATGTGTACAGATGAGGCGAAGATGAAAGAGGGCTGTGAGTTCCTTACAGAGCTTGTGAAGTACAGAAAAGAAACGGATAATGTAACAGTAGTGCTTATTAAATCGGAGTAATGGGGATCGATATATGACAGAGTTAGGAACGGTATTAGACGGAAAATACGAAATACTTAAAAAAGTCGGCCAGGGCGGTATGTCAATAGTTTATCTTGCCATGGATAACCGACTTAATAAACAGTGGGCTGTAAAGGAGATCAAGAATGATGGCTCCAAGAGTACAGCCACACTCTTAAAGGGATTGGAGCGAGAAGCAAATATCCTCAAGGATGTGGATCATCCGGTACTGCCACGAATCGTTGATATCATCAATGAGAATGGCACGATCTACGTTGTCATGGACTTCGTAGAAGGACGTCCACTCAGCGATGTGCTCAAGGCGGAGGGAGCACAGCCACAGGAAAAGGTCATCGAATGGGGCAGGGCACTTGCCAGTGCGCTTGACTACCTTCATTCCATGAATCCGCCGATCATATACAGAGATATGAAGCCTTCAAATGTCATGCTGAAGCCGGATGGCTCGGTAAAGCTTATCGACTTTGGAACGGCTAAGGAATACATAGTGGAGAACAATGCGGATACCACGGCTCTTGGAACAAGAGGCTATGCGGCACCGGAGCAGTTCGGTGATGCGCAGGGACATGGAATCTACAACACGGATGCAAGAACAGATATTTACAATCTGGGAGCAACGCTCTATCACCTTGTTACCGGCAAGAATCCATGTGAGCCTCCTTACGAGATAAAGCCTATCAGACAGTGGAATCCGATGCTCTCATCAGGATTTGAGAGAATTATACAGACGTGCTGTCAGCCGAGTCCTGAGGACAGATATCAGTCTTGTTCAGAACTGCTGTATGCGCTGGATCACTACAACGAGCTCGACGATGCATACAAGGCAAAGGCAAAGCATAAGATAGCAGCGTTCTCAGTGGTTGCGGGATTATCGATACTCTCAGCGTGTTGTGCAGTGATAGGCGGAGTAAAGAAAGGCCAGCTCAAGGATCTTGATTACAACAACAAGGTCAACGAGGCGAGGGACGCAGTTGACGAGGGTGATTACAACAAGGCATTTGAGTGCTATAAGGCGGCTGTCGACATAGACCCAACCGCATCGGATGCCTATATAGGCTATATGGAGACATATGCTTACTATTATACAGAGGACGATGGAAACACATCGGCCAACACCGAGACGGCGGCAGAAAAGGGAATAAGACTTGCACTTAAGAACAAGGACGAGATAAAGGACGATGTAAAGTTCAAGATAGCCATGTTGTATTACGACGAGGTCAAGGACTACAGTGCGGCCAAGAAATATTTCAATATGGTTGATGAGAGCAAGGACTTCCCGGATCAGGCAAAGCAGGCAAAGTATTACGCTGCGATATGCGACAGCAAGATAAACAAGTCTGCAAGCTTTGATACGAACAAGGAAAATATATTTGCATTCCAGGATTACAACAGCGACAACATAGATGACACCAATCCTGACAAATACACCAATTACCTCAACATAGCTTACATATATCTTGGCGAGATATCCAATGACCCGGAGCTTGCGAACAGGATAGAGGCGCTGATGGATGAGGCGATGAAGAATCTGGACGACAACGCAGAGGTGCTGAACAGTCAGTTCCCGGCGGACAGAGGCGTAAAATACTACAACGGCCAGTATTCAGGAGTTATGTATTCTGTATATACAGAGCTTGCTGAGAATGCGGATGACGCAGGCCAGCAGTTACATTATTACAACTCTGCGGCGAACAGCGCAGCGCTTTATCTGAACAGTCTGGATATAGAGGGCGAGAATGCGACAGAGACATCCAAGAAAGCGTATTCAGAATACTCAGTGAACGAGGCTGAGACATATATCAAAATGGCGGAGAACAGCGGTGATGACAGCTACTATGATGAGGCAGAGAGAATATATGGCAACGCTGAGACTGCACTTGGAACCGATGACAACGCAGCGGTCGTGTATGTAAGCCATCTGAGTTATCTGGTCGATAGATATTCGAATAAATTTGGAAGCGATTCGGCAGCATGGAATGCCAGTGCCACAAGGGCTGTGAGAAAAGTGTACGAGAACGGTAACAAAGTTCCGGCACTTGCAAATGGTCTGAAGCAGGGATGGCAGTCGTTATCCAATGACCTGACAGTTAAGAGCATAGTAAATGGCAGTTCAAGGTCAACGAGCGAGTAAGGGAGGAGTGAAAGGTTATGGCAACAGTTTATAATGTAATGTTATATGGCGGCCTGGCACTTGCGATCGTATTCGCTATTGTGGCGGTGGTACTGTTCTTCGTGTTAAAGATACCGAAGGCGGTGGGAATTGCCACAGGTTCAACAGCCCGTAAGAAGATCGATGAGATCAAGGAGAAGGGCTATGAGAGTGTACAGGGAGGCGGCGCTTCCAAACAGGAGGCGATCAAGAACCATACATCCAGAATTTCGGTAAGGGATGTAAAGTCAACGACAGCCGAAAAACATTCTGAAAAGGGAATGGCAAATTACGAGAAAGCGATAGCTGATCTCGGGAAAAAGAGACTGGAGGATGAAGGCGAGACTGCAACTGATATTCTCCGCGATGATGCCGAGGAGGCAACAGATATTCTGAGGGAAGACGAAGAGAATCTGGACATCAACGGCGGCTTTGAGGAGGCAACAGACATCCTCAGAGAGGATGCAGATGAGGAAGCAACGGATATACTCAGAAATGAGGATGCAGACGAGGAAGCCACGGACGTACTCAGAAGTGATGAGGCGGACGAGGAAGCAACCGATGTACTCAGAAATGAGGATGCAGACGAGGAAGCAACCGATGTACTCAGAAATGAGGATGCAGACGAGGAAGCCACGGACGTACTCAGAAGCGATGACGCAGATGATGAGGCAACTGATATTCTCAGAAGTGACGATATGGACGATCAGGCAACTGACGTACTCAGGGCTGATGATCACGACGATGATTCCACAGCCGTTCTTCAGGGAGGACGCACAGCTAGCTCGGTAAGAATGATAAAGAATGTAATTATAGTACATTCCGATGAAGAGATATAGGAGGAGAGGGACATGAAAAAGGTTATGCAGAATAAATCACTTTTGCATCGACTGATTGCGCTTACGATGGCGGTAGTTATGACACTCACTCTTGTGGCGATCGATTCGCATTTTCATTTGTTTGCGGAGGAAGAAGATATACAGACCATAGATGTAACGGCCATAGTAAAGGGCGATAAGGCGGATATGGTGTATGGCTTCAAGGATTTTGACAAGGCAATAAAGTTCAAGATCAAATCCGACAAAGTTGACGGAATCGACAGCAGCAAGTTGGAAGTGGCTGTTTACAATGGAGCTACAGCGGACGATAAGATCGCTACAGCCACAGATGCAGCAGGAAAGCTTGTCACATTTGATAATGTGTATGAGCTGAAGAATGACACAGCAGTACAGAAGATAGCTATTTACTATTATACAGGTAATGATGAGAGCGGCGATTTCGAACTGCTTGGAACCATAAAGGTTGCCGTGGATAAGCAGGCACCTACAATATCGGTCGAGGCTGATGATAACTACAACCTTCACAACAAGGTTAGTGATGGCTATTATCTCCTGAACCTCACAAGCAGTGATGCTGACAGAACATTTGTGATAGACGCCAAGGATACCACAGATGCAGCAGAGGAAAATGCCACAGGAATAGACTATGTGGAGTATTCATCAGACAATGGAAAGACCTGGAGCAAGACTGAGAGCACAACCCAGTTTGTTGCACCTGATAAGAGTGGAACATACAAGTTCAGAGCGGTCGATGTTGCAGGAAACAAGTCAGAGGAGAGCAGTGTTATAGTCAAGAAGCTCAACGGAGCTCCTGTCATAACAAGTGTTACCCCTGAGATCATACAGAAGAACGGAGTGGATTACAGATTCCCTCAGCTCAAGGTAGATGATGCTTATAAGTTCACTGTACAGGTGAAGAAGGTTACAGCCGGCAGTGATAACACTGAGATAGATGACGTGAGCCTGTACTACAAGCTTACTGGTGCGGCTTCAGCAGTGGAATGCACAGGCAAAAAGGCAGTGGCTGGCGGATATGAATATGAATTCGAGATAAGTGCACAGTGGTTCAAGAAGGACAATGCAGATAATGCCAAGAAGCTTGTCATTTACGCCAAGGAGAACGAGTTTGGCAATAACTCAGTCGGCGCAGATGAGGATGGCGACATTGTATTTGTAAAGGAAGGAAAGCCTGAACTCACAGTTACAGGCGGTTCCACAAGCTATGTGAAATCCACAAAGCTGACAGTGAAGGCAACTGGAGAGTATTCTTACATAGACACCGTGTCATACAGCGTGGATGGCAAGAAGGAAACGATCCTTGAAAAAGGAAATAAGTTCACATACAGCAGCGATGTCCGTGTGAGCGGCGGCGATGTCAAGGATTCAACAAAGTCAGACATATATCTGGCTGATGGAGAGCATACCATCACATTTGCGGCAAAGGACTTCGCCGGAATAGAGGGCAGGATCGAGACTGTTGTCAAGGTGGATAACACAGCACCTGTTGTCAAGGTTACGGACAATGCCGGCACAGACAGGACAAACAATGATCAGCAGTACACAGTCACAGATGCAAAGGAAGCTGTTCTTAATATAAAGTACAGCGATGCCACATCTGGCGTTGCATCGGCGGTCGCTTCACTCAAGAAGGCAGATGCAAATGGATCATATACATCGGTCAAGAACTGGTATTCAACATCTACAGGTGACAATGGCTTGCAGAGCGGAAAAGAGATAAGCATAGATGGTTCAGGAAGCTACGTCCTGACAGTTGTGGTAACTGACGAGGCTGGAAATAAGACAGAGACGAACACATATGTGTATGTCAATGTGGATGGCCTTTCAGGAGAGAAGTTATCTGTGAACGGTACAGATGCTGACAACGGCGCTATATTCTGGAGAAATGATGATACTCTGACTGTAGCGGGTGCCGTATCAGGCTTCCAGCTTGCAGCAGATGACGCAAAGCTGGTGATCACCAGAACATCATTTGCAGGAAAGAAGGATAAGGCAGTTGAGGTAAAGGGTACAGTTGCCGCTACATATGATAAGAATACGGTCAACATATCTTACGAGCTGCCAAGTGAGGGAATGTATGAGATCTCACTCATGGCGAGAATACACGATCCAAACAATGCTGACACGAAGTTCAAAGAAGTAAAGAGCATGACTGTTTACTATGACAAGACCGCACCGGCAAATGTGAAGCTGGAGTGTGTCAACTCAAAGTACGACAAGGGATCAACATTCTATTACAGCTCAAAGAACGATGTGAAGATCAAGATCACAGGTACTGATAACAATGACAGCAATGGAAAGGTTACATATACAGTAGGCAGAAACAGCGCAGCCGGATCACAGGATGTCACAGGCAGTGTAAATGTATCAGGAAAAGATATAGAGAAGACGCTGGATGCGAAGGCACTTGGCATAACAGACGAGAACACAGAGTATACAATGTCTGTTAAGCTGAAGGACAGAGCAGGAAACGAGAGCAAGGCAAGTCAGGAGATACACCTGATAGTTGATACTCTTAAGCCATCAGTGTCAATAGACGGAACTTCCGGCGGAAAGCTGACAAATTACTGGAATAACAGCAATGTGACCATAACAGCAAGGGGAACTGACAATTACTTCGTTGAGAAGTTTGTTGTGACAGGAACCCGCGATGGCAAGAGCATAAGCAAGTATGAGCTGGATGCGGATTACACTGCAAATGCAGCAAAGTCCACAACATTCAGAGAGCCTGGACTTTATAATATCACGATCGTTGCTGTCGATGAGGTCGGCAATGAGTCGGGTAAGGCAACAACTTCATTTGTAATAGATAAGAAGAGCCCTGAGATATCAGTTGTGTCCGGTGGAAGCAACAGATTCCTTAACAGGAGCAGAACTATTACATTTGGCATAGAAGACGATTATGGAATGGATGCACAGAATGCGACCCTGAAGGTACACTACAAGACCTACAGTGATTCAAACTGGTCAGAGACAACGGTTCCGTTCCAGACAGCAGATGGCAAGACCACTGCAGCATATAAGATGACAGCCAAGGGTGGCAAGGCAACTGTGTATTATTTCACAGTTGAGGGCGCTGATAATTCCGGCAATGCACTGAAGCCGGCAGCAGACGAGGCGTTCAGTGTTCAGGAGGGCACAAGTGCTCTCAAGACAAAGAACTATTACGTCGACACCACAGAGCCACTTGTGTATGTGGACGATGATCCGGAGTACAGACTGGATAATAACAATTACTTCAAGACTTCAATATCATTCAGAGTTGGTGTGGAGGAGCAGTTTAAGTCGCTTCAGAACACCATTATCACAGAGAATGATGGAAATGTGGCAGTGGATGAGAATCCGCAATACTTCTATATAAAGAGTAACGGCGGAACATGGAGCAAGAAGTACACATATGATAAGGAAGGTGAGTATGATCTCACCATGACCGTTACCGACAAGTGTGGAAATGAAGGAACAACAGGAACCCATTTCTACATAGACAAGCACAAGCCTGAGATACAGCTTGGAAATGTCAACACAATAAACAACAGCGATGTGACAGTCCCTGTAACACTCACAGATAACATGAGAGGTGGAAAGTACACCATTCATGTGGTCAGAACAAACGAGGGTGGATCTGTTGTAGAGAACAGAGATATCAGAAAGAATGTTACCTGGGGAACAAAGGGCGATGGAGTCAGCACAGTCAGAGAGGTACTCAGCGGTGTGACATTTGACGCCCAGGGTGATTACACAGTCACCGTGTCCGCAGAGGATAAGGCGGGCAACAAGGCTGTGACCAGAACAGTGAAGTTCAGGATCGATAAGACTGCACCGGTTATATCGATTTCAGGAATGAACGACAGACAGACAACGGCGGTAAATGCAACCATCAGCATAGATGAGGCGTTCTCATTTGCATATGAGAACAACAATCTTGCCGCAGATGCATTTAACGTGACAATAACCAGAAAGACAGACGGAACAGCGGCATCGAATATCGCTACGCTGGGAACAAGCAGCTTCTCAGGAAGCAATCCACATACCGCAACTTACAACTTTACAGAGGATGGCGAGTACACGATCACAGCAAATGCAAGAGATCTTGCAGGAAATGTGGCAGCCAGCCAGACCAAGACCTTCAAGGTTGACTCAAAGGCACCTGTTGTAAAGGTGAGCGCAGTGGATAAGGACAACAAGGAAGTAAAGAACTACGACCCAATAGGAAGTATGGATTCTTCCGCACCGAACTATGTTGATATGTCACTGAGCGTTCAGGAGTCATTCTTCTCGACAGATGATGTGAAGATAACCGTGAAGAAGGACAGCAAGGATGTGTCATCATCATACTTTACAAATTACAGCAATTCTTCAGAGCTCAGCACAGGAAGCCAGAGATTCTCTGAGGATGGTGTATACGAGGTGTCAATAACAGCGCAGGATGAATTGGGAAATAAGGCTGATGATTACAGCCTGGTATTCACAGTCGATAACACACCACCTGAGCTCAAGGCTACATCGACACTTGCCGGATTCATGAGCAAGAGCACTGCAAGCGATGACGGAACACTGCTTCTCAATGCATCAGATTTTGCTGATATACGAGACAAGGGCTATGAAGCATTGTGGGATGTAAGTGATACTTCAGACTTCTCGGTTGATGCCAAGATAGACGGAGTAAATCTTATCGATTTCTCAGATATGACAGATGGATATCATAAGATAACACTTACAGTAACTGACAAGGTTGGACACACGGCAACACAGGAGTTTGATTATACATATGATGGTACTGCACCACGAATCATCATAACAGGTGTTGAGGATGGAGAGACTCTAAGAGAGCCATTCAACATGACGATAGGTCTTGAGAATGAGGAAGACGAGATCACATCCATCGTTATAAATGGCAATACCATAGATCCTGCAAGCTATCAGGCAGATAACAAGTATGAGATGCAGGTAGACCAGTATGATACATACACGGTTGAGGTAACAGCCCAGGATAAGGCCGGTAATATAGCGACAACATATGACAGAGAGACCGGAGAGGTATTTACCTTCAAGCTCAGCGAAAAGATGTCACCGGTTGTGCTGATCATCATAATAATAGCAGCGATCCTGCTTCTTGCACTGCTTGCATTCATCATCATAGCCGGCAGAAAGAGAAAGAAAAACGCAGCCGCTTAATATAGGAGAAAGTGCTATGTACAGGGCAGTCGTATTTGATATGGACGGCGTGTTGGTAGACACGGAGAAGATTTACAGAAAGTGCTGGAAGGAAAATGGCATGAGCATAGGGATTCCTGAGGCACAGATGGAAAATGTATGTGACCGGGTGGCTGGAGGCAACAAGACCTCCAACGCCCGGGTATTTAAGGAAATAATGGGCGAAGATTTTGATTATCTTGCGTTCAGACAGAGAACAATGGATCTGTTCGATGAACATGTGGAAAAGTATGGAATAGACATGAAGCCACATGTCGAGGACACGCTGAGATTCTTAAAAGAACACGGCGTGAAGATAGCACTTGCAACCTCCACTGCGAGGACGAGGGCGCAGCAGAGACTTGAAAGCGTCGGAATAGCCGGATACTTTGATGAAAAGGTATGCGGAGACGAGATCACACACGGAAAGCCGGAGCCGGATATATATCTGAAGGCCTGCGAGAAGCTTGGCGTAAACCCGGACGAAGCGGTGGCGGTCGAGGACTCTGTGAATGGTATCATATCTGCCAGCCGGGCAGGGTTATGCACAGTCATGGTGGTGGATCTGATAAAACCAAATGATATCACGCGCGAGCGTGCATACAAAACCTTTTATGATATAGAAGATATATGCAGCCTGTTTGAGTAAACAGGCTGTATTTTTATTAATAAAATGAGGAGGAACATCATAATAATGTAAAGAGTAAATAATATGGTGGTAGTATGTCTGCAAGTCAGAAATTTATGGGAGTTGTAAAGGGGCTGATCCTGTCCTATCTGCTCACGATAATCATGCTGTTTATAACGGCGGTGGTCGTATACAAAGTGGGGATAAGCGATAAGGTGCTCGGTATACTGGTTGTTGTGATATACATAGTGGCCACATTTGCCGGGGGGTTCGTCACGGGCAGAAAAGTCAGGGAGAAGCGTTTCCTGTGGGGGATGGTGTATGGCCTGGCTTACATATCGGTCGCACTGACCGTGTCGGCGCTGTTTACAGGTTCAGGCGACAGAGAGGGAATAGCGATTATAACCAAGTGTATTATGTGCGTTGCAGGCGGGATGCTGGGGGCTATGCTCAGTTAAAAAAAACTTTTACTTTATATATCTTTGTGTTATAATCCCGATATATGACATAAAAAGAGAGGTGTATCCAGAATGAAGAGAATTAAAACACTCACAAACAGGACTATGAAGAATACAATGGTCAAGGGTGGATGTGGCGAGTGCCAGACATCATGCCAGTCAGCTTGTAAGACATCATGCACAGTTGGTAATCAGAGCTGTGAGAATGTTAACAACAAGTAATTTGTAACAGGTTTGTATTTGATCAGCTAAAGGGGACCGTCGTTTATGATGACAGTCCTCTTTAGTGCGTGTATAAGGGTGCCGTGTGTGGCGCCTTGAATTAGAATTTCACGGATAGATCCGATGGAATATATTGAAGGAGAATTATGGTTCATCAGTACAAGAACAATGGTTATAATATAGTGCTTGATGTCTGTAGTGGTTCTGTACATGTCGTAGACGATCTAGTCTATGATATTATTTCTTTATATGAGGAGAATGATAAAGAGCAGATTATAGAGAAACTGTCACAGTATGACAGCGCAGATGTTTCCGAGGCTTATGACGAGGTAGCCCAACTGGTAGAGGACGGAACATTATTTACAGATGACGTATACAAAGATTATATTATAGATTTCAAGAAGAGAAAGACAGTTGTAAAGGCGCTGTGTCTTCACATTGCCCACGACTGTAACCTTGCGTGCAGATACTGTTTTGCAGGCGAGGGAGAATACAAGGGAGACAGGGCGCTCATGTCACTTGAGGTGGCAAAGAAATCCCTGGATTTCCTGGTTGCGAATTCCGGTTTCAGAAGGAATCTTGAGGTAGATTTCTTCGGCGGTGAGCCGCTTATGAACTGGAAGGTAGTCAAGGAGACCGTGGAATACGGA
>CAVCCL010000249.1:0-5227 GCA_963600665.1 Bifidobacterium catenulatum
GTATAGAGCATACGAAGGGATAGTATCTATAGATGATATTGAGAGACTTATGAAAATCTATAAGATAGGAAAGGCTCCTTTATCTCTTACGCTTGGCTTTGGTGAGATTACGATCACGAGATATCTTGCCGGTCAGATTCCATCAAAAGAATATTCAGATATTATCAGGGAAGCATTAACTTCGCCAGCTTTTATGAAAGCAAAATTGGTGGAAAACAAAGATAAGATAGCTCCAGCAGCTTATAGTAAGGCGATGACGGCTGCTATACAGATAGATAATCTTTTTGCTGTTTCTGATAAAATGCTCAGAGTTATTGCATATGTTTTTGAGCGGCTTGAGGAGGTTACACCTCTCATGCTTCAGAAGCTACTTTATTTTATCCAGGGAATTTCATATGCGCTGATGAAGGAACCTATGTTTTCGGAAAAATGTCAGGCATGGGTACATGGACCGGTATTTCCGGAAGTATATGACATGTTTAAAGATTTTAAATACAACCCTATAGATGATGCAAGATTCGCTATTTTCGAAGGTAAGGAAAATGAACTCACGGACGAAGAGAGAAGGGTGATCGATCTGGTGGTCAATACATTTGGTGAATATAGTGGAAAGGTTTTAGAGAGAATTACTCATAAAGAACAGCCGTGGATAACAGCTCGAAAAGGATATGGTGATAATATTCCTTCGAGTGTACCTATATCTATGGAGTGTATAAATAAATATTTTTCTGAGAAGAACATGGAATATAATTTCTCAACTGAGGATGGACTGAGACGTTATATTAGAGATATACTTGGATAGTATATTTGATAGCCTTGCCTCTGTAGTTAATTACGGCGGTGAGGCTGTTTTTGTTTTCAAATTCATATAACGTGGTGTATAATTTTGCTAAAATACTATATATACTGATTCAGTATGTGCAATTTTTGCACACACTGAAGATTATAGGAAAAGATATTAAATCTTGGGGGAATCACATGACTTTATACATGAACATGAAACAGCTCGGCAAGCGGAAAGACACTGTGCATAAGGTTCCATTTGAATATGAAAAAACACCGTGCACACTAAGAGCGCTCATAACAGAGACAGTAAAGATCTGCGTAGCTCAGTACATATCCCGCATGGAGCGCGGGGATGCAGTGTTGACAGATGAGCAGATCGACGACATGTCGCAGATAGGAAAGATAGCATTCGGTATCGTCTATGGGGAGAAGAAACCAGATATGGATGAAGCAGTGAAGACAGTTATTCAGGGATTTGAGGATGGACTGTTCAGGGTGTTCCGCGGTATGGACGAATTAACAGAGCTGGACAGAGACGAGCAGTTTAACGAGGGTGACGAGATCACATTTATCCGCCTCACAATGCTGGCGGGGAGAATGTGGTAGGTGAAAGAAAGGGGTTACAATGGCGGAAGACAAGAAGACAAGACTTGAGCTTGAGGAGCAGAAGAAGATTGCAAATGAAGTGAGAGAGGCATTTGACGAGAAGTCTAGTAAACTTAGAAAGAGTTATAGTGCGGATGCGCAGAAGCTTCTCGACGAGGTCGAGAAATACAATGGTAATGTAACAGAGTCGATGATCGGCAAGAGGCTTGAGACATTTCTGGAGAATGAAAAGAATGTTCCTTCGGAGTTCTTCAGGAAGGAGCTGAAGCATTTGCCGGGATGGGTGCCGGATCATCTGCTGGAGGATTTCTACACTTCAATAGACAGTATAATCAAGTGGCAGACAAGCCAGTATTATTACAGAAGAACCATGCGTACAAAGAGGTACGTGATATTTCTTGACAGATATTTCAGGATCATGAATGAATATCACTCCATGGGGATATACGGCTGCGATATAGCATCGCTCTATAAGGAGAAGCTGCCTCAGGATATATTGTGCTATTACAGGAATGTCAGCAGTAGTGGATATAGAATAGTATCTGAATATTGGATACAGGCAGAGCTCGACAGGGGAAATGCAGAGCTTGAGGAAGTGCTCATGGATATCATGTTCGGTGAGAGCGCACAGGCAAGGCTCACGATAAATATCCTCAGGGGAATATATATGAGCTCAAATACAAGACTCCATGAGGCTGTAGGCAAGCTGCTCGTTGCGGCAAAGCTTCAGGAGGGACTCAGACAGGCGATCTGTGAGAATATGGATTATGGAACGGCAGGCGCATTTATGACATTGTTCCGTGTAATAAAGGAGAATGATCTTCTGAGATTCTCATCTGTCATGAGGGCTGTAGCCACATGGACGGGACTTATAGCCGACGAGGAGAGCAAGCTTGACCGTATACAGAAGAAGCAGCTTCTTCTTATCGATACATATTTGAACGATGAAAATGCAAGGCGTGAAGCTTTGTCCGGTGAGGATGCCATGCAGATATATCTTGCGCTGTGGAGCTATGGCTTCTTTGACGTGGATGAGGCGTGCCATGTGATGAACAAGCTGGCGCTTGATGGCAGCAGGCACCAGAGACTGGTATTTGGCACATATATCAGAGCGATGAGTCTGGGAAAGGTGTACACACACAGTGTTGCAAAGGAATTTATCAAGAGATTCCAGGACGAGATGGATACCATGGCGGTCATCATGCCAAGCTTCATGTCAGATTATCAGACCTATATGAATAGTCTCATATATAAGGACGGCAGACCATACAACAATGAACTTAAGAGAATGACATTTGCCGAGGTGAATAAGTATTTTGACAGCAGGAAAGAATGTCAGGAGATGTACGATATCCTTATGGGTATACTTGAGCGCATGCCGAAGAAGAGACTTGAGTTTGATCCGTGTGTATTCCCGTGGAATGCGGAATATCTGGACAGATCTGCCATCATCATGAGACTTGCAGTCTGCGCAAGTGCGCTCAGGGACGAGGACAAGATCACGCACATAGCGGAGATGGTTCCTGAGATAGATTCCGCAATGTACAGCAGGGATGCACTTTTGCTTCTGCTTGTGAGAAAGCCGGCAAATGACAGACAGCAGGCTATACTTGTGGACGCGGTTGCCGACAAGGAGACATATACAAGAAACAAGGCGGCAATGATCGTAAAGGATATGAAGCTTTCGCCGGAGAACTATACACAGCTTGAGAACATGCTCAAGTATAAGAAGTCGGATATAAGGGAGACTGTATTATCTATATTATATAAGCTTGACGGTGATGACATGGATGGTCTCATCGGAAGACTTCTTGCAGATTCCAAGGAGGAGAAGAGAACAGCGGGACTTGACCTGTTACTCCAGCTCAAAAATGATGAGAACAGGCAGGATCTTTTCAAGAAATGTGTGGGCTGTATTGACGATATCAGCGCAAAGATCAGCACAAAAGAGGAAATCCTCATAAAAGAGATAAAGGACAGCGGGGCAGACCGGGCTGGCGCAGAAGAGGGATATGGACTCTATGATGTAAATGCAGATTATGAGCCGGTATTTAACCAGGATTATCTGGCGGAGTGCCTTGAACTGTACAGGAAGTATTTCCCTGAAAGCGGTATTGCAAATGATGATCTGCGCAAGGACGCTAAGAATGCTGGGGCATTTGCAAAGCTGAAGTCAAAGATCATGCCTAAAAAGAAAGCTGCGGAATCTGATTCAGAAGTAATAAATATTCTAAGAAAATTCGATGCATTTGTGGATGAACACAAGAATTATGAGTACGAGATGGCTGACGGAGAGATCGGCATGCTCGGCGAAATGGGTGGAATCGTATATTGGAACCGTGACAAGGTGGCATGCGAGGAACTGTGGACAGAATTCTATGAGAAAAATATACAGACTCCGTATATGTGCATGCAGCTTCATATGTATCTGAATGGGTATAACAGTGACAAAAAGGATTTCAAGAAGTACTGCGAGAGCTTTATTCTGGATATGTTTGGAAATATATATATAGAAGAAGGACCAGCATTTGGCTATCTTGCCATTGCCAGATCTGTAATCGGATTCCTGTATAGAAGGTATGTGCCTGACAGTGAAAAGATGAAGCTCGCTGTTGTGGCAGCAGACTATCTGCTTGGAAGGAAAGATGAGCTCATATATACATTTGGCGGGAATAAAGGTGGCAGCAGATCGTCTGGTGATGAGTCAAAGTTATATCACAGAAGTGTGCTTACAAATGAGCAGATCATGATAATAACCAGATGGCTTACGATCGATGGTGACAGCAACATATTAGACGTAAAAGAAGATTCCGATGAGGCAAGGCAGAATGAAGAGAATTTCAGACATTTGTTCCCATACAACTATGTCCTCGCAAAGTGTCATAACTTTAATATACCTTCAGATGTTGTAAATGAAAGAGATACGTATTACTGGGTACACACGGGGAGTGTCATGGCAGTGCCGGATCTCCTGAACTATATTGCCGCATACAGCCGTGGAATTATATCCAGGGATTATATGTACAAGATGGCATTTGAGGGGAATGTGCTGAACAGGAATCTCAAATGCGTATCTGACGTGATGCGTTTTATAACAGAGCGCAACAGAAAGGTGCAGACCAGAGGCTATGAGTGGGGATTTCCGGAGCATGACAGACTGAGAAGTGTGAGAGTGATACTCCTTCACAGCCCTGAAGGTGAGTTTTCTGAGACGGACAGCAAACGGCTTGATATAGCAAAGAAGCTGTATACGGATATGTCGGAGCTTGTTCTTGCTGCAGAGCTCACAAGAGGAGATACGGAGACGGAATTCTCGCAGCATATATACGGACTTACAAGAATATACGGAGCTAAGTATTTTGTCAGGATACTGGCGGCTCTCGGCAAGGAGACACTGGAGAGATCAACGTATTTCAATACCGGTTATTACTATAATCGCCAGAAGGTCAGCAAGAAGAACAGTATGTCACATCTTCTTCAGGCGTGTGTGCCAGATGTAAATGACAGCGCAGAGACTCTTAAGACATATCTTGCGGGTACGGATATAAGTGATGCACGTCTCATAGAGGCGGCTATGTATTCTCCAGAGTGGATAGATATAGTTGGAGAGTATCTTGGCTGGGATGGATTTACTGCGGGATGCTATTATTTCATGGCGCACATGAACGAGTCGTTTGATGACAAGAGAAAGGCTATGATAGCGAGATTTACCCCGCTTGAGGTGAATGAGCTGAACGATGGTGCATTCGACAGAACATGGTTTACCGAGGTCTATGACAAGCTGGGAGACAAGCGTTTCCAGCTCATATATAAGGCGGCGAAATACATATCGGAC
>CAVCCL010000250.1:0-2864 GCA_963600665.1 Bifidobacterium catenulatum
GTTATATAGAGATCAAAGCTGTAAAGCTGATTTATATTCTTGGCTTTCATCTCTTTCATAACAAGTGCGGTGTATCTTGCATCGTTGAGAGCTGTGTGAAATGGTTCATTTTCCGGAATATTCATCTCACTGACCGCTTTTTCGAGTTTACTCATACTCTGAGGTGTTCCTGAGGTATTCGTAACACTTGCATATATACTTTGGAGATTCAGAAACTTAAGTGGTCTAGGAAGCTTGTCCATATAATAAAAGTCCATATTAGTCTGAAGCTCTGTGAGGTCCATAGGTCCCCATGTGCAGAATATGTAATCTTTTCCACACCAGTCAAGAAATTCTGAACAGACTTCCTTGAATCCTCTTCCGAGACTCAGGTCATCCTCATCATAGTTCAGAATTGTTCTGATCTTTGAATGTAATTTCTTATAAATTTTTGGTTTGATAAGACTTGAGTATTCGTCAATGATGTTGAGATTCTTATCTACCTTAACGGCACCAATCTCTATAATTTCAAAAGGCATACGTGGATGTTCACCCATATGCCCATTGTAGCTTTGATTCCATTCAAGATCCATAACAATATAATTCATAGTCATGTCCCTTTAGAAAATTTATTAGTGAAAAATAGTGCACCTGACGGGATTCGAACCCACGACCTTCCGCTTAGGAGGCGGACGCTCTATCCTGCTGAGCTACAGATGCACATCAATTATAAGTGTAACATTTATAGAGTTTATAGTCAAGGATTAACTATATGCCCCTGGAGCCACACATCACCCTTGAATCTTCTTCCCGGAGCAGGTTCACCCAGAAGATGGTTTTTGTTGATCGCTACGGTAAATGTCAGATCGTTGCTTTCTACATCAATGAGATATACAGATTCATTTGTATAGCTGTTGGTTGTCTCGATATATGATGTGATAGTGCCTATAACTGCGTAGTGGTCAGTCTCAATACCGACAGGCATGAAGCTTGATTTCACTATGGACAGAACATCCTCTTTGTGAGTCCTTCTTCCAATGGTGTTATAGGTGTCCATGTCTTCAAGAGTAAGACTTTCTATTGCGTCCGGATCACCCTTCTTTGCAGCTTCGATGAGTTTACTTCTCTTTGCATTGCCGTAGGATGTATTTTTATCACTGTGATCATCCACATCAAGAATGATCATACCATTTACTGACAGACCGGAAAAATACGCCTTTGAAAAGTACTTGTTTGATCTGTTCATCCACAATGATTTTTCATAGTCTGCTATGTTGGTTATGAAGAAAATAAGAGTCATTCCAAGACTGAAATCACTGCTAACACCGGCATATGCTCTCTTGTCAGAATATTTCTCAACGTATATATTTTCGTCATCGGTCAAAAGCTTTGATGTGACATATGGAAAATAATACTCAATGGATATTGAGCCATCCTTTGACATTTCACCTACAAGCGATATTCCAAATCTCTCCCCAAAGTCTTTGCTGAATTGTACAAGACAGGTGTCAGCACTTATAGTTGAGATAAATTTCCTGTCAGGCGATTCAAGAATCTGCCTGTATATAGGTTCAAGCTGCTGTCTGTTTTTTATGTTAGTAAAGCCTATAGATGGAAGAAAACTATGCATTCCGACACCTCCCTTGTTGTATGTTTTTATTTATATTATTACTTTCCTGTCTTCTCAAGATACTCTTTTCCACCCATGTATGGACGAAGTTTCTCTGGAATTCTGACTCTTCCGTCAGCCTGGAGATTGTTCTCAAGGAAAGCGATAAGCATTCTTGGTGGAGCAACAACTGTATTGTTGAGTGTATGAGCGAGATACTTCTTGCCATCCTCACCCTTTACTCTGATCTGAAGTCTTCTTGCCTGTGCATCACCAAGGTTTGAACAGCTTCCAACCTCGAAGTATTTCTTCTGACGAGGTGACCATGCCTCAACATCTACAGACTTAACCTTGAGATCTGCAAGATCTCCTGAACAACACTCAAGTGTTCTTACAGGGATGTCCATTGATCTGAAGAGATCAACAGTGTTCTGCCACAGCTTGTCAAACCACATCTTGCTGTCCTCAGGCTTACATACAACGATCATTTCCTGCTTCTCGAACTGATGGATTCTGTATACACCTCTCTCCTCAATTCCGTGAGCACCTTTCTCTTTTCTGAAGCAAGGTGAGTAGCTTGTAAGAGTCTTTGGAAGCTCATCCTCAGGAATGATAGTATCGATAAACTTACCGATCATTGAGTGCTCTGAAGTTCCGATGAGGTACAGATCCTCACCCTCGATCTTATACATCATGGCATCCATCTCAGCAAAGCTCATAACACCTGTGACAACATTGCTTCTGATCATGAAAGGTGGAATACAATATGTGAATCCTCTGTCTATCATGAAATCTCTTGCGTATGAGATAATGGCAGAGTGAAGTCTTGCTATGTCGCCCATGAGATAGTAGAAGCCGTTTCCTGCAACCTTTCTTGCTGAATCAAGGTCAATTCCTCCAAGAGCCTCCATGATATCTGCATGATAAGGAATCTCAAAGTCAGGAACAACAGGCTCACCATACTTCTGAACCTCTACATTCTCTGAATCATCCTTTCCGATAGGAACTGATGGATCAATGATGTTAGGAATTATCATCATGATCTTCTTAACCTTCTCCTTGAGCTCAGGCTCTAAAGCTTCAAGTTCCTTGAGTCTTGCTGATGTCTCAGCAACCTGCCTCTTAGCTTCCTCAGCCTCTTCCTTCTTTCCCTGAGCCATAAGAGCACCGATCTGCTTTGCTATTGCATTCTTGTTTGCTCTGAGTGCATCAGCCTCCTGCTGAGCAGCACGAGCCTGCTTGTCAAGCTCTATTACCTCATCGACAAGTGGAAGTT
>CAVCCL010000251.1:0-12675 GCA_963600665.1 Bifidobacterium catenulatum
TGTATTCATTATAATTTGACGGGGGTTTTGAAAGAATAGAATATTTTTGGATTAATTAGCAAAATTTTGCGATTTATTGAAATTTTTATATATATTTTTACCAATGGTGGTTGGTTAATAGTTATATATTAGGATATTTTTGACTTAATAGTGACGGTTTAACTTGCTTTATTGGGCAATTTTCACTTGTGTACTGGCGTCAGAGGCAAGTTTGGGGGGCGTGATGGTCGGTGATGGCAGATTCTATACGGCGTTTTAGCGGCGTTTCAGTGACATTTTAGCGGTGTCTTAGCGACGTTTCAGTGGTGTCTTAGTGGCATTTTTGTGGCATTTTAGTGACACCTTCTATAACAGCTTGTTTTTATCTTTTGGTTGTTTTCCGCCTGTTTTGCGCATAAAATTATCTCTTTTTAACTCAGAATATGCAAATAGATACAAGTTTTAGAATTTTTGTATCTAATAAGCTTATTTTGAGGAAAAAAATACAATTTTGTGTTCTTTTACGTATAGCCAGGAAAAAGCAAGATTCATTCCTCACATAGCACATGCCACAACAGTACACGTTTCAACAGCACGTGTCACAATAACGCATGCCACAACAACACATACCACAATAGCACATGCCACAATAACACTTGCAACACATAGCACATACAGCATAGCACTTGCCCCTCCCGTCACTGCATATTTATGGCGATGGGCGATTCATGCTAAAACATGGTCATGTACAGTAATCCACACAAACAAAAAAAGAGCGTGAGGTCGACTCACCCCAGCTCTTTTTCCAGTTAAATTCCTTAAACATTACCAGATACATGTTCAACATCGTCCCAAATATCTTCAACCGATATAAATGTTCACTCATTATTTCCAACCAGCTTGCATAACAGCCTATATATTCACATTCAAATAGCTCCCACAATAAGGACATTTGCTGGAATAGCCTGTCGCTGCGCGGAAGCTTGAACCGCAGTTCGGGCATCTGACCGCCACAAGTCTCAGCTTATCCGGTGCCACCGGCTTGTCGTCCATGAGTTCTTCCTCGCCAGGAAGCTTCTCATCCCTTACCGAATTTGGATCATATCCGTATTTGCCGTTGTACTCGAATATGTCTATCGTCAGGCCTATCGGATACATGCCGGCTCCCCTTGTGAAACCAGTTGGTATGATCGCCTCTCGCTCCACATGATAGCTGTCAAAGTAATGCACTATCGTGTCCATGAGATATGTATTGTTCACAACAACCGATGTATTCTCCGTGTAGCCATATATCTTTGCCGGGTATCTCACACCCTTCTGCACTATCTTCTTCTTGTTGTTCACCATTATCGCTACAGCAATATCCATACCACCACCGATCAGAACAAATCCCAGGGGAAGGCTCAGCATCCCCAGAGGAAAGTTCCCAGGCTCCGCTATAACAACGAATATAATTCCGACCAAAATACCAATCACAAGGAATATACTGCCGACCAAAACTACTATCTTATGAGCTGCATTCATCTTTTTCTCCCTTTCTCAAATATCAGTCATATAAGGTCTGTCTATACCAACCGGCTGACTTCACACGTCATTTTTACAAACCTACTGGCGCTCTTCTACCAGTTCTCTTCTATATATTTATATATGCTCTTTTATGCTTTTTATATTAAGTTACAACTACATCACCATCTGCCAGATTATGTACAACACAAGCAGATGTCCCGGATAAAATGCATAGCAGAAGTATTTGAACCACTTCTTGTGATATCCGAGTCTGTCATTGTACAGCCATATCACAGGCAGCGCGATGAGTGCAAGTCCCTGCTGCGGGAACTCAAAGCTGTGTCCCGCTATACTAAATGTATAACAATATCCGCTCAGCAGATGTACATTTATATAGAACATACACACAAACTGTGCTATCAGCTTCCACGGCTCTTTGCCCCGGAACAGATAGAACATGATGACTATTACAACTCCCGCTCCATAGAAATCAACCATGGTGATGGTTCCTATCACGTATCCCACAAGTGTCACAATAACAGCGACCGGTATCCACAGCCACACCTTGCCCTTTTTCCTGACTTTGTCTATCAGTGCAATGAGCAGCAATCCTATGAGGAATGTCCACAGCACGTTCTGATGGAACAGATACAACACCGTTCCGCCGGACACAAGGTCAAATGGCACCTCCGAGATCACCGCAAATATAAGCATCCTGCACAGATACTTGCGGAAATTGCTGGTGTGATAGAAGCCCTCGACTATCATAAATGCAAATATAGGAAATGCTATCCTTCCTATACACGTAAGTACATCCACATACGGAAACAATGTCGCCCACATGTGGTCGCTGAGCATACACGTCATGGCAATGATGTGCAGCGCACAGGAGCTGAATACCCCCATTTTTATGTTTCTTGACCGGCTCTGTGAGTCAGTCATCATATCCCTTTGTATCTCCGCCATATATTATCCCCAATTCTTATAATGTAGTGCCCCTCTCGCCTACGCGAGCGGGGCAGGTCGTCGGAACCATTCCGAAATATGACTCCGTCATATTGGTTCCTCCTCTAATACTTTCCGCCGACTCCTGCTCCCTTGTTGAATCCAAATATGGCACAGCATATCAGATCTATTATGAACAGTGCCGACAATGTGATACATATGATGTTCTGCACCTTTTTGCTCTTGGAATCCAGAAACTCACTGAGCTTTGGTGCCGCTATATACACTCCGAACAGACTTCCCAGGCCAAATGCAAGGAGTCCCACCAGACATATCCTTCCATTTACATTCAGGAATTCGTTCTTGTAGTCCCAATACTGGGAGTTGAAGAAGAAATCCAGCGCCCAGCTCGCTATAAATTCTATAACCCCGCATACCACCATAGCCATCGCGAACAGCTTTGCTTTATTTGCCTTGAACCGGTCAAGCAGGAATATGATGGCAACGCCTCCTACTCCGTACACCGGAAGCCATGGTCCGTACATGGTTCCACGGTTGACAAGGACATGATCCATAACTATATAGAGCACGACCTCCCACAGCCATCCTATAAAACAGAACACGAAGAAGAAGAAAATGAAATCCTTCAGATTGTATTCACTCTTCACCTTCATTCCCTCAGGAACCTCGACGGCAACATCCTGGAGGATATACTCTGGCTTTGTCCATACATTTGCCACTCCGGCGTCGCCTGCTGCCTGATATGCAGCCGCGATAGCCTTTCTGTTATACGGTGCAGCATTGAAGGCTGTCTCGACAAAGTTGTCCACGCCTATATTCTGTCTGAACCAGAAATACATCTCCGCGTCAAGCTCCATCTGGAATGGCAATGCAACCAGAAGACCTGCAACAGGGATCGCCTTGATTATCCACACGTGAATGCATGACAGATCCGTCAGGAACATCTTCCACTTATATCCCCTGGTCATCGCCTTGGACATGTTCTTTGCGTCTCTCCACTTGAGTCTTGGATTCTCCGCAAGAAGGAATGGAACCATTCTGTACTGATAATACTTGTACACGCCTCCAACTATCGTGAGCCACCAGAGTGCCATCACCACATTGTAACAGAACATGTCCCACATAAGCCTGAGCAAATAGTGTCTGTGGAAAGGCGCAAACATTCGGTTGATGGACACCTTGTCACTGTATCTGCACTCCATGGCATAACGGCATTTGCCGACTATCGCCGCACTCTGTATGAAGAAATGGAGTACCGCCATGATGAGCGCGGATATGATGAGCATCACGATGACCTCTCCCGGATTCCTCTTCACATATGCCGTGTTGGCACCGAGAAGCTTGATGATCCACGTCTGCTTCACCGTCACGGAATCTATCACCCGGGCCCACGACTCGGCTCTCTCCTCCGACATATGCTCGACCATCGGCATATTCTTCACGTATTCCTTGAGTATGGTCACATTGTCCGCCTCATGCTCAGTCTCCTGTCCGAGCACCTGATCTATCCCCTTCACAAACTTTGTCTGGGAAGAATCGTCTACCCCAAGATAAGAAAAAATGAAACACACAGCGACCATGGTCATCCACGCCATAAGTCCGCGGCCAAACACCGTATTCCATGCTCCCTTTCTAAGCTGTTTTCTGTTCCAAGTCATTGTCGTCTATTTTCTCCCTTTTATTTTATATAAAGTCAAAAGTCGCCTGCTCATACGAGAGCTCCTGATATTCCAGCTCCTCCTGATCCGTCTTGCTTGTGTAGTCCACCACGACTGTCTGCTGCTTTCCGCCCACCATCTGCTGACCCAGGATGTAGTTCACATCGAAGCGTCCGGTGATGGCCGGTGTGGCACCACGGGCAGGCACGATGAGCTGCACATGGTTGGCCGCCAGCATGGCAAATATAGGCTCCCATATGTATATATCCTTCGCCGCACCAAATGGGTTGTCGATGAATATAGTCTTGGACTGTACCGACTCCTCCGGTGCCAGGCTGTACATTCCTGCAATGTAGTTGATGACAGCAACAAGGAACTGGATGTAGATACCCTGCGACTGTCCTGTACTTCCAACGGCCTCCTCATATCTGAGGTATCTACTCTGCTCCTTTATCCTCTCCCTCTTGTAGAGGTTGAGTCTGATGGCATTCATATCTGTGACCATGACGCCGAACAGCTTCTTGAGTCCCAGACAATCACGGATGTACTTGATCCTCTTTCTCTCATCCTCGTATGCATCCGCGCCTTTCACTATGTCATCTATATAATCAGACATTCTCTGCTTTACAAATTCATCCTTCACGTAAGGTATGGTGAGATCGACCATCTTGATCACATCATCGCCCACCGTTATACGTGACAGCTTTGGAAGCTTCTCAAGCTCAGTCTTGACATCCATACATCTCTGTACACACTGATTCTCGAAGTTCTCCTTGATGGCAACCATATCCTCGATGCCCTTCTCAACACGCTCCTTCTCCAGCTTGATAAACTCTATAATCTGAAGAAGATTTGCCAGAAGCTCCTTTGCCTGACCGTAGGTGTCAGGAACCTGAACATCCTGTCTGATAGTATTGGCCATCTCAAATACGCCCATCTCAACAAGCGTATCCGCGGTCTGTCCTTTGAATCTCATGATCTCATTCTTTGCGCGGTCAAGAGCCTTCATGCTCCTGTCGTACTTCATGAGACTTGTCTCAAATAACTGTCTGAGGGTATCCATGTCCTCATCCAGCACATTTCCGCCGGACACATCTATGTCATTAGTGTCAACTATTCTCTTTACGTCTTTATACAGATCCACCATGAAACCGTACTGCTTGTAGTAATCGCTGTAAGCCTTCTCCGCCTCTTTGAATATGCGGTTCATATCGGCAAGCACCGCATCTCCATTGGCTATGGCTGTGTCCGCATCCGCGGCGGATATCTCCTCACGTACATAGCTGCCATCGCCGTAGGTCCGGTTAATGTTCTCTATCGCGTACTCTATGCTTCCCTCCAGCTTGCTGTACGCCTTCTGGTCAGCCTTCTGCTGCTGCATCAACGATGCCTCTATCAATGTGAGCCTTGCCAGCTCGTCGTCCATCTCCCTGAGATTGTCCTCGGAAGTCGGATACAGCTCTCCCGCCTCAGCAAATACCGCCATATCGAAGCCTCTCTTCTCTATGGTCTTCTGTATTCTGTCCATGGACTTCTTCAGCGCATCCATGAGTTTCTTCTTGTCCTCAAGATCCGGCGCATGCTCCTTTGAAACGGCCAGCATAGCCATGAATTCCTGCTCAAGCTGTTCATCTGAAATGTCCAAAGTCTCCTTGTATTTCTCCGATATTCCGTCCTGCCATGCCGCCGCAGCCACGCCCGTACCGTCCGTATTATCACCCTTCGGCAGATACGGCTCAAAATACTCTGTCCATTTGTACTGTATATCCTCTATATTCCTTGTCAGTCCCGCAAGCTTCGCCTCAGTCTCACCGACTGTAGTCGACCACTTCAGCACATCGCTCTGAAGCCCTGACAGCTTCGCCACAAGATCAGACTTTCTCTGCTTATATTCGGCAAGTCTCTGCTCCTCCGGTCTTGCAAGGTCTGAAAGCTGCTCTATCATGACAAATGTCTGTCTCCTGTCAGCTTCCTTCTGCTGCCTCTGCTGCAGATCACCATATCTCTCTGTGTTGTTCTTGAGCTCCGTCTCTGTGACCTTGATGGATGTCTTAAGCTCCTCAAGTTCATCCTTCTTGTCGAGCAGCGCCTGGTTCAGCTCTCGCTCTCTGTCCTCAGCTCCTGTATATCTTGCATCCACAAGTCTTGTGACAAATGCAAGATCCTCCTGATAGGTTGCAAGCTTCTCATTTATCAGGCCGATCTCCTCTGTGAGCCCTGCGATCCTGTCAGCATTTGCCTTTCTGGCATCCTCTATGGAGTCCTTCGACATGAAATACTTTCTGTCTCTTCCTATGATAAGCATGTTCTCAGCGGGAACTATGGCAGACTCCGAAAGTCTATCCATATCGTACACCATAACGCACTCATTTCCTGTGTCTATCGAGCCAAGGTTAATGTCATCCTCCAGATCCCCGAAGCCCTTAGTCACAACACTGTACGGCAGGTATGGATTTGCCTGAAGCAATTCCTCCTTTGTATCGTCCGGGAGAGCCGACAGATAATCCGCTCCGTGCATCGCCATGAGTCCGTGGCGTGTTGAGATATAGTTGATAACAGTCTCCGCACCCTCAGATGGCGGAAATGGCCTGCCATCCTCATAGCACTTCGCAAGCTTTGTCAGTCTGTCGATCTCCTGCTGGCGCTTGATCGTCTCTGTTATGGTTCCCCTTATCCTGTCATTTATAACACCTGTTATATCCTGTGGATTCTCCACAGAGTATACTGCCATGATGCTGTCGAGCTGGCTTCCCGACTGCCTGTATGCCTCGGCGTCAAGCCTTGCATCCTCGCAGCTTCTCTCCAGCGCATCATACTCAGCCTGAACCGTCGTCAGTCTGTATCTGTCATCGTACAGCTTTGTCCTGCCATCCGCTATGGCTATCTCTAGCTCTGTCATCTCAGCAAGGATCCTGTCCGACTCCTCCTGAGCCTTGTTCATCATATCCTTCACATCGCCCACAACAAGCAGATTGACAGATGCAGCCAGATCACTTATGCGGGCGCTTATCTCATCTATCTTGGCTGTGGCATCGGTGATATTGTTCTCCGCCACCGCCTGGGCGATCTCGCCCTCCCTCATGACCTTTCTGCAGTATTCTGCCTCCTCCACAGCATGGTCATAGCTGGTCTGTGCCTCTTCCCTTGCCGTCATGAGCTCTGCAAGCTTCTTCTCGTCACGGATGCGTCTGTTGTACGCATATACCGCCATCTTCTCACTAGATGATCCGATGTTATTTCTTATATTGTCGACTATCAGTCTGTTCTCATCGTACTGTCGCTTGTTCTCCCTGTATACAAGGTAGTCATTTACACTCTCCTTGTAGCCAATCTGGGATTTCAGCTCCGCAAGTTTCTTCTCGTTGTCCTCTATCTGCGCGGCTGTCTCATCCATCTTGCGGTTCATATCCTCAAGGCGCAGATAATCCCTGGTAACCCTGAGATTTGCCAGGCGCTTGTTCTGCTGCTCCATCTGCTCGCCGGCATCAGCCTTTGCCTTCGCCAGCTCCTCCATGTGGGTGTCGCCCTCCTGTGTACACGCCCTTCCCGTGGCGTACACATCGGCCAGGCCCTTACATATCCTGTCGTTGTCCTCGTAGAGACCTATGCATGAATTCACCTTGCCCTCGAGCACATTTATCAATTCTATCTGGTGGTCATAGTTGGCTATGTCACGTTTTCTCTGTGCCAGAACGTTCAGCTTGTCCTTGATGTCGAGAAGTGTCTCCGCCATGGTGTCCTCCTCGCCGTTGCGTCCTGTCTTTGTGGCAAATGCCTTCTCTATGATCTCCTCTATGAGCAGATCCTCCACGACCTTCCTCGTGGTCCTGTAATTCGTCTCAAAATACGTTCTTACGTGTCCCTCTGTCTTGTTGATTCCACGTATGATCTCCCAGTGGCTCTCGTGGAGACCATATCCGCTTATGAATCTCTGGTACTCGCCCTTCTTGTCAAATACCCTGACCTCCAGACTCATATCCCTGTGTCCTAGATCCTTGAGATACGTCTTCAAACCGTTAAATGTGATCCTCTCATTGCCCTCCGACAAAGGAAGGTTCACTATATCATTCTTGTTGTATTCCCTGTAGAAAATACAGTAATTAAAATACTCTATGGATGCCGTGTCCTTCTGCACTTCCCCTGCATCCGCCGTATCCTTTGCCTTTCTGGCACAGAATCCGGTTGTCATGTACCTGTAGCCATCCTTTATATCCGCCTCGTCAAGCTTCCACTCGATCAGTGAATGGATGACCGTATTGCCGCCGCCCGCACGGAAAAGCTTCTCCACAGGCTGCTTCTCATCCAGAGTACAGTTTGGTATCAGGTTCTGAAGAAGCAGGAGCATGAGAATACTCTTACCTCCTCCATTTGCAAGATCGTACAGAGTATTCTTGCCATACATTCTCATGGTGAAGTCGTCGTACTGCTGTGTACCAAAGTTATATTTTACATTGTTGACCCTTATCCTGTTGATACTAGGCATCCTCTTCTTCACCTCCAAGCAACTGATACAGCCGTCCTCTGTATTCCTCAAAATAGTTCTCCGACAGGGCCTTCATCCTGTCTGTCGGATAGTACCTGTCCGCATTCTCCACAAATAACCGCTGGGCCGACATGAAGTTGAACACCAGCTTCACATAACCCGCCCGGGACGCCTTGGACGCCCTGGCGCTGTCGCCCTCCTGATTGCCCGTCACCGCAGGGAGCTCATCCCACAGAAGCGCTATCGCCTTGAAGCTGTCCTGCTCCACCTCGTCAGTTGACAGAACGTCAAGCTTCTTCGTTATGTCCGCCAGATATTTGCTTGTCTCATCTATGATGTTCTCTGATTTCACATACTCTCTGAACTGATAGCTGGATGAATCCTTGTAGAAATAGAGAAGCGTCATATACATAATGAAGTAACACAGATAGAGCTCCTTGTTCAGACGAAGTCCCAGAAGCTTCTTCATGTCGTCATTCGTATAGCCAAATACCCGGTTGCCCTCACCGGCTGTTATATACAGGCTGTCATTATACTCGTACAGTGACAGGTTCATCTTCTTCATCATATTCATGACGATGTCGTACACCTCGGCATTGCCGTAGAACTCATCATACAGCGGGCCATTGTCGGGATGTTTCTTGCAGATCTCCTCGCCTGATATTAACTTGGAATATATCTCTATCGCCTTGTCCAGATTCTTACTTTCCATCTTTTTCTCCTATTCTCCGTGCAATCACTCTCAACTGGTCTTGTTAAACTGGATTCCCGTAACATACATATCCTCGCCAATCTTTATCTCTTCCTCCGGGTGGAATTTCAGTGTAAATGTCATGCCTCTGAATGAATCCAGTGTGAGCTCCGGTGCGTACATCTCACGGGAGAGTCCCGAACTGCTGCCACCAGCCTGATCTCCAGATACAGACGCCGTCAGCGTTTTTTCATTGACCTTCTTTATTCTCTCTATGTGATCCACCAACATTCCCTCCAGCATGGTGTCCGGTTTCTTCAGTATCTCATCCACGCTGTATCTGTCCTTCTGTGCCAGGTGTGTGAGGAAGGAATAGTAATCCTTGTTGTCATATATCTCCTTGCCGAACTTAACCTCCAGGATTCCATTGAATTCCTTGAGACTCAAATGTCCCCATTTGTTAAGCTGGTCGAGAAGCTCGTGGAACAGCTTTGTAAAGTTGGCGCTTATCTGTTCATCGAGCAGTTCATCCTCGTAGCGGAAGTTCGGATCAAGCTGCTCTTTCTTCACCTTTGTGGTCTTCGCATTGTCCTCGGACTTCAGCGTGAGCATGTGATCTATGGATGTCATACTGAACGTCTTCACGATCCTCGGTGCGAAGAGCGGTGCAAGTATGGTGAGCATCTTCTCCGGCCTGTCCTCTTTTATGATATTTTGAAGCTGCCCCGCAAAGTCAAATGCAGGCCTCAGCTTCTGCAGCTTTGCCTTGTGTATGATATTGTCCGATATGTTCTGCAGCTCCATGGTGCTGCTTATCAGACTTCCGTGCTTGATGATCGTCCTCTTGAGTTCCAGCTCAAGCTGGCTTATCTCCTCCATCGCTTTCAGGTTGCCCTTACCCATATTGTCATAGCTCGCCTTGGTGATTGCCTTGTCCACCAGAGCCTTGTTCTTGGCAAATAACTTCTGCTCGTCAGCGAACCATTTGCCGACGGTCTTCATGTAATTCTCATATTCCTCTGCGCCCTTGAACACATCGATGGACAGAAGATTCACTATCTCATCCTTCTCTCGGATAAGCCTGTTCACCTCACTGTTTATCCTGCGCACTACCTCGATACCGCCGCGGAAATTCTCACCTACGATCATCTTCTCCAGAAGAAGCTGCTGTACATTGATCTTGCTCTCGTCCTTGATCTCCTTTGTGTCCAGATAGAACTCGATACCATCCGCTGTGATGAAATACAGAACTTTGCCATCCACTATGTGGCTGTCTATAAGCTTCACTCGTCCCGTCTTGCGCTGCTTCTTTCCCGGATCATAGAACGTGAATTCAAATGCCCTTCCGTCGTTCTTGATCTTGTCAAATATATACATTATCAGGTCAGCCCTGTCCTCCTCCGCGATCTCCACATCGAAGTCACGATCAAGTAACTGCCCCATGAATTCCTCGTATTCATCGTATGACACTTCACGCTCATTGAAGCTGTTCTCCTGAATAAAAAAACGCAGAATCGCCATGGTTATATAACCCATGTCAAGCTGTGCATAGCGACCTTCTTTATACTGCGCAAATGTGGTCTCAGCCAGAACAAAGAATGGGTAATATTTCCTCAGATTCTGCATTCTTGCATTATGTTCTTCAATTATGTCATTTATCATCACGTATTTGAGTGCCATTTTTCTCTATCTCTATACTTTCCTGATTATAATCGATCTTATACCATATGCTTTTCTACCCATATTCTGAGATTCATATCTTCTATCTCTACGTATGGACATACAGATTTAGTATACCATGACACATTTGTTCACACAACGAAATTTAACGGGGCAACACACCTTTGTGCATTGCCCCGCCTGAAATTACAAATATATTTTATTTGAATAACTTATAAACTGCTTTGGATGTCATTCCTGCGTTCTTCACAAGTCTCTTATATTTTGCTGACTTACTTCCCTTTCTGATTTTCGGCTCATGTCTGCCGGATACTTCTCAAAACGCACAAAAGCACCGGCAGATCAGTCCGATCTACCAGTGCTTTAATTTACCAATAATATATTCCCCTAATCAAATACTCTTTTAAGAACCTCGTCCTCATACAGAACCTTCTTGGCAAGTTCTCTGTACTTCTCCTCATGAAGATATGTGTGTCTATGAGGCTTTATCTGTGGTGCCATGTCTATCGCCTTTGCGAAATCTTCTCTCTTGAGATCAAGTGTAGCTACATAATCCCAGAAACCGGTCTTCTCAAATATAGCATTTACCCTGACATATCTGTGATCCTGAACGACCGCCATGATATAAGTTGCGATTCCCACCTGGATTCCGTGGAGCTGTGGCTGTTCAAGCATCTTGTCTAGTGCATGTGAGATAAGGTGCTCACTTCCGGATGTCGGTGTGCTACCGCCTGCTATCTCATTTGCAACGCCGCTCATGGCGAGGGAATCAAGAAGTTCCTTCAGGAACAGGTCATCCTTGATCGTCTCAAATGGCGTTCTGACGAAGCTGTTCACCGCCTTCTTCGCAATCATAACCGCGAAATCATTCATCTCTGAATATCCAAGGTCTGACTCGAAAAGCCAGTCGTAAAGTGATGTGATCTTGGACACCATGTCGCCGATTCCTGAGTAAAGGAATCTCTCCGGTGCAGACTTGATGATCTCCGTATCCGCTATGATTCCGTATGCCATCCTTGCAGGCACCGAGGTACGGCGTCCATTTACCATAAGTGATGCGCTGGCGCTTGAGAATCCGTCCGATGATGCAGACGTCGGGATACTTATAAATGGAAGCTTTCTGAGATATGCCGCATACTTTGCCACATCGATAACCTTTCCACCGCCGATTCCCACGATCACCTGTGCCTTTGCATCTATGTCAAATGCCAGCTTGATTATATCCTCTATGTTGGTGGAATCCAGCTCCCTGTACTCCACAACCGTCACATTTTCCTTCTTCAGAGAATCCATGACCTGCTGCCCGAACATGTCGATGAGGCCATTTCCAAAATAGATAACTGCGTTCTTCATTCCCGAAGCGCTTATATATTTGCCCAGATCATTGAGGGTTCCCTTTCCTATCTTAAGTATTGTTGGTATTGCTATATGACTTCCTGCCATGCTGTTCCTCCCTGTACTGTTGTTTTATTCTATGTCTGTAACTCCAACATTCACATTATAATGTATTTCCACTTTCTTGTGAACCACCGTCCCTGTTTACTATATACTCTTTTTATTTCATATTTCTTTCTATTTCCTTTAAATTTCTTACGCCATCTTCATATCTTTGCCATAAAAACACATTTTCTACACAACTTCTCCAAAATTAGAACACATTTTCTCAGTATATTATTAAATGTAAACAGCGAGAGCGTAAGCGAGTTGTTTAC
>CAVCCL010000252.1:0-20769 GCA_963600665.1 Bifidobacterium catenulatum
GCTTTCAGGTGGACAGCAGCAGAGAATAGCCATAGCGAGGGCGCTTGTCAATGAACCGGAGATACTTCTCCTGGACGAGCCGCTGGGCGCGCTGGATCTCAAGATGAGGAAAGAGATGCAGATAGAGCTCAAGGGCATGCATGACAGGCTGGGGATCACATTTATCTATGTAACACATGACCAGGAGGAGGCGCTCACCATGTCTGACAAGATAGTTGTCATGAGCGAGGGTGAGATACAGCAGATAGGCACTCCTGAGGATATATATAATGAGCCAAAGAACGCATTTGTTGCGGATTTCATAGGCGAGAGCAACATCTTCAACGGAATTATGACGGGCAAGTTAAAGGCGAGATTCTGTGGTGCAGAATTTGTCTGTCTGGATGACGTTGAGGTAGGAACGAAGGTGGATGTCGTTGTCAGGCCGGAGGATGTCATCATCACCACTCCGGAGCAGGGAGCGATCAAGGGTGTTGTAACATCCGTTGTATTCAAGGGTGTTCACTACGAGATCACTGTTGAGTCGGGAAGAAATGAGATCGTTATACAGACCACGAAGTCGGCAAAAGTTGGAGACAGGGTTGGTCTCAATGTGGAGCCTGACGGAATCCACATCATGATATCAGAGACTGCGATCAACAAGATCGAGAGCTCTGTCAACAGAAACTATGCACTCGGTGTATTCGATGGCAAGGTATCCTGTGACCTCACGAAGATCGTTCCGGGTTCTGCCATGAATGATGGTGTGCTCGTAGATGCTCACGGAGAGGTGATAGACCGTGAGAAGATCAAGGTCATCGTATCAATACTTCCAGAGGATATAGATATGAGCGATGATGAGGAGGCAGGAATAATCTGTGGACATATCATCAACCTTATTTATAAGGGAGATCACTACAGCTATGTTGTGAGAACTGATAACGAGGAGGACTTCATCGTGGATGATGAGTACCTGTGGAACATGGAGGACAGAGTCAGCCTGATAATTCCAGAGGACAAGATGAAGTTTTCACTTAAGAAATAGATGGGGGGATGTTTATGAACGGCTTACGTTTTTCAAGAAAACAACTGGGCATCCCATACGCATTATTTCTCTTATGCTTTGTAGTTGCACCACTGTTTGTAATTATTTATTATGCCTTCACCAACGGCGAGGGCAGGTTTACAGTTGACAATCTGACCGGATTCTTCACAAGCCCGAACACCATAGGTACTCTGGCGTACAGCTTTCTGCTTGCCATAGTGACGACCCTGGTGTGTCTGCTTCTGGCGTATCCTATCGCATATATACTTGCGAGAAGTGAGCTGAAGAGGAAATCCGTCATCGTCATGATGTTCGTGCTCCCAATGTGGATCAATTTCACACTGAGGATCACGGCGCTCAAGGAGGTACTCACTGTAATAGAGGGCAATCTGGCGTTCCATCCGTTCCTCAACTCGGTTATAGGAATGACTTATGATTTTCTGCCATTTATGATACTTCCTATATATACGACCATATTGAAGCTCGACAGCAGTCTTCTTGAGGCCGCTGTGGATCTTGGGGCAAATGGCTTCCAGACATTTGTCAAGGTTACACTTCCGCTTACCGTTCCTGGAATCGTCAGCGGAATAGTGATGGTGTTCCTGCCATCCATGACAAATTATGTTGTGCTTGATATGCTCTACAACAGCACATACATCATGGGTAGCCTGATAGGAAGCTACTTCTCAGCGTACAACTGGAACGGAGGTTCCATGATAGCGCTTGTCCTTCTTGTGATAATACTTGTATTTACACTTGTAACTAACAAGTACACGGATGATGACGGCGGCAGCAGAGGAGGTGCATTGTTATAATGAAAAAATGGTCGAGGATTATATTTATATGCATTATGCTGCTCCTCATGTATATGCCTATATTGATACTGGCTGTTTACAGCTTTACCACATCGGCAAATATCGGAAGCATTCACGGATGGTCGTTCCACAATTATGTGACGCTGTTCACAAAGGATGAACTGAGATCAATGATTGTTGGAACTGTTCTTCTGGCTGCTGGCTCGGCACTGATAGCGACCATACTCGGAACACTTGGAGCCATAGGCGCATTTTACTCAAAGAAGTGGGCTGCGGCATCAATAAATGCCATGAATGAGGTGCCTGTTGTAAATGCAGATGTTGTTACAGGTTTCTCCATATGTATACTGCTCATAGTTGCATTTGGCATGAGCAAGGACAGATATGTTCCGCTTGTCATCGGACATGTGGTTTTGTCGGCACCTTTCGTATATCTGTCAGTTGTGCCAAAGCTCAAGCAGATGGACAGCAGTCTGTACGAGGCTGCACTGGACCTTGGAGCCACTCCTTTCCAGGGACTCACAAAGGTCGTCATACCTCAGATACTTCCTGGTATTATCTCAGGATTTGCGCTGGCAGTTACGCTGTCGCTGGATGATTATTTCATCGCGACATATACCAAGCCTGCGACATTTGACACCATAAGCACCTATGTTGTAAATGCGACAAAGGGTTCACAGACTGAGATAAAGACTGCTCTGTGGGCACTCTCCACAGTCATATTCGCTCTGGTTGTCATAATCGTTGTGGCCATGAATGTGGCCGGAAGGAAGAAGGAGGTGGAGCGGTGATGAGACATAGACATTTTGCACGTTCAATTTCCAGAAAGATGGCAGCGGCAGTTATCGCTTTATCATTGCTTGCCGGACAGGCTCTGCCTATAATGGCGGCGGATGACACGGGAGATGCGGCGGATGACGCTCAGACAGTTGCAAGTTCAGCAAATGATGCAGCTTCTGGCAAGAACGCCGGTGCATCTGACAATGCAAAGGAGGTCACTCTCAGGGTGTGTAGCTGGGAAGAGTACATTGACGAGGGCGACTGGGATGACGATGAGGCCATGGAGCTTGATAATGGAACAACTATATTTGGCGAGAATTCCATGGTGGAGGATTTTGAAAACTGGTATTACGAGAATTACGGCGTAAAGGTGAACGTTCAGTATTCATGCTTCGGTACAAATGAGGATCTCTACAATATGCTTACACTCGGCGATGTGTATGATCTGGTATGTCCTTCGGAGTACATGATCATGAAACTCATGTCTGAGAACAAGCTTGAGCCTTTGTCTGACAGCTTTTTTGATGAGAGCAATGACAAGAATTATTATATAAATGGCGTATCACCTTACATCAGGGATACATTTGAGACCCATGAGATAAATGGCGAGGCCTGGAGCAAATATGCGGCTGGATTCATGTTCGGAGTTACGGGAATTCTGTACAATCCGGAGAAGATGACGGCAGATGAGGCTGGAACATGGACAGTTCTGAACAACCCTAAGTTTGCAAAGCAGATCACAGTGAAGGATAACGTGAGAGATTCGTATTTCGCTGCGGTCGGAGCATTGCAGAGGGATAAGCTGATGGATCCTGAATTCAGGGCTCAGGAGGACTACTCAGAGCAGCTCAAGGATATCATGAATGATGTCAGCCCTGAGACGATCGCGAAGGCCCAGGATCTGCTTCAGGATATAAAGGACAATGTATATTCATTTGAGACTGACAGTGGTAAGGCAGACATGATAACAGGAAAGGTCATAGCGAACTACCAGTGGTCAGGAGATGCAGTATATGCCATGGATCAGGCGGAGGAAGACGGCGTGCAGCTTGACTTTGCAGTCCCTGAGGAGTGCACAAATCTGTACTTTGACGGATGGGTTATGCTGAAGAACGGAATTGCCGGTGACGCAGACAGAAAGCAGGCTGCCGAGGCATTTATCAATTTCGTGTCAAGGCCAGACAACGCAGTCCGCAACATGTATTATATAGGTTACACCTCGGTCATAGCAGGCGGGGATGACGATACGGTATATTCTTATCTGGACTATACCTATGGCGCAGAGGATGACGAGGAGGATGTTGTTGATTATCCTCTTGGATATTTCTTTACAGGGGACAACACAGATCCTGATTATGTTCTCAGAGCACCTGCGGAGCAGGTCAACAGACAGCTTGCGGCGCAGTATCCATCACAGGATGCCATAGAGAGAAGTGCGGTCATGGAGTATTTCGATGAGGATGCCACCAAGGACATCAACCAGATGTGGATCAACATCAGATGCTACAACATAAACGATGTACCGGTATGGGCGTGGTTTATCGTGGCGGCGGTGATCGGTGCGCTGGCCGGTGTGATCGTATATCATAAAAGGTCAAAGAAATTTTATCTTGGGAAATAGAATAATATAAAATAAATGACTGCCCTGATGGCGCATGGCTTTCAATAACAGAAAGTCATATGCTATCGGGGCAGTTGTTTTAGTTTATGTGAGCGGCGAGGGAAAGTCTGTGTTATCTCTTTGCCTGCTCAAGTTCCTTTTTAAGCCGTGCAATTTCAAGTTCTGCGTTGCTGAGTTTAGCCTGAGTCGAGCCCAATTCAGCCTTTGTTACAGCTAATTCTTCGTTCTTAGAATTTAACTCTATATTCCCAGCTTTAACCTTCTCCTCCAATGCCTCCAATTTCAATATAAGTTCATCAGATTCCAGTTCCAGTGATTGATCGATCATATCGTGTACCTCCTCACTTTCAGTACAGGAAGGAAGCGTATTACAGCATCGAATAACCATAGCTGTTGACAATGGCTTCTATCTTCTTGCCGGCCTTACACATAGGGCATTCGTCAACGGAATAAGAAGCATAGTCGTCGATATCCTTCTTGCTGAACAGGGAATGAACCTCGTGGCCTGCAACCTCGTCTGTAGCTGAGAAGATAGCTGATATTCCTGAGATGCTTCCGCCGTAGTATTCAATACATTCGATGCTCTGCTTGATCGTCTTGCCGGTGGTTGCCGATGCAAGGAGGAGGAGAACGTTCTTGTTTTTGATCATTGGCTGAAGGTTATCACGGAATATGAGCTGGCCTGAAGAATGAACCTCAGGTGTCATGATGTATATGGTCTGGTGCTGGTTCATGGATACGATACCGTTCTCAGTGAGGGCATTTGCAAGGTAAGCGCCGATAACCTCTGTTCCGTCCATGCAGACGATGGTGTCAACGATCGTTGTTGCAACATACTCTGTAGCCATGGATTTGGCAGCAGCGAGAGCCATCTTTCTTCTGCTCTTGATGGTTGTCATATCGATGTATCTGTTGATGTGGGAATGGTTAGTTGCAAAATGTCCGTCAACTACCTTGATGTCCAGTGCATTGTTATAAGACGATGTGATCTTGGTTGTCATGTTTTCCATAGTTTAAATTCTCCTTTTCTATTATTATGTTGTCTGTAAATAAAACAGTAATTTCCTAGACGATCTCCAGTACAGTGTTGACCAGCAGGTCATCCTGTTTTGGATTCATAAAACAGAATCTTATGTATTTGTTGTCAAGTCCGCCTATATCAGCACAGCTCCGTATATAAAGACCCTTTGGCATGCAGTAATCCACCACATCGCCCGCGGAAATATCCTCCCTCAGAATACGGATCAGTATGAAGTTGGCGGCCGGTTTGTACAGCTTGATCGACTTGTGGGTGGACAGTGCCGAGTATACAAGGTTGCGCTCGGTTCTGATGAGCTCTCTTGATTCGGCAATGTATTTTTCGTCGGTGAACATGGCGACTCCGGCGGCTTCCACAAGCTTGCCTATTGCAAATGGCAGTCCGGTGATCTCAAGAGTCTTCTTGAGGACAGGATTCGATGTGATCATATATGCCAGCCTGAGCCCTGGAACTGCAAAAAACTTGGTTGTGTTTCGCAGTACGATAACATTCTCGTATTCCGATATCAGATGAATGGCTGAATTGCCTTCTATGTCATCAGCAAAATCCATGTATTCCTCGTCAACGACCATGGTTATGTTATTGCCATCGCATATTTTGGCTATAAATTCCAAAGACTCTGCATCGATTATCTGTGATGTTGTACCATTAGGATTCGATATAAATATAATATCGATGTCCTCTGATAACTTCGATATAAAATCTGCGATGTCGAGAGTGAAATCCTCCTCCTCAGGTGTGGAGTAGTAGATTATCTCACAGCCGTTCATAGAGAGCAGCTTTTCGTAATTCTGTGCTCCAGGTGTTATCAGGATAGCCTTCTTAGGCGAGGTAAATTCGCACAGTATCTTGACAAATTCATAGGAGCTGCCGCCGACGATTATGTCGTCTGTCTTTGCTCCGGAGTATGCGGATATGGCCTCCTTTAATTTCTTTGTGGTGTGATCAGGGTATACTGATAACTGACTCATGTTGTCCGCAATAGCTTTAGTAACAGATTCGGGAACTCCCAGTGGATTCATGTTGAGATCTGCACGAACAGTTTCGACCTGGCTGAGGAGATTCTCTGTTTTTAGATTGATAACCCCATTTTTCATAAAAAAACCCCTTTTTCAGTTGTTTTAAGTTATTTTTCTGTATATATTGTTTAAAAAGAGACAATATTTTGTTATAATCTGAATATATGTCTTTTCGTCAATTATACCGATTGGAAGCTTCAAATACAACCACTATGAGTGATTTTTGACAAAAAGACAATAGAAATAGATACAGGAGACCAGACGATGAAGGGAATAGTTGAACAGTATGCTCGTGGTGAGTTTAAGGTTGACAGACCAGAGGTAGCCATATCAGTCAGCAAGATAGAATTGAATATCGAGGCGGGAACTGTGTATGATGGAGAATTTACAGTGGATTCTACCAATAGCTGTGCAGTGAAACTGATGGTATACGACAGCCGCTATATACTGGATTTCAAGAGCCATACATTTGTGGGCAGGAAGAACAGAGTCGGCTATTCATTTGACGCCCGAGGAATCGAGCAGGGCAAATCCTTCAAGGGTCATATAAATATAATCACTGATGGGGGAGAGTTTATCATCCCTTATCATATAGCTATAGTCGCTCCATATATTCAGGTCGAGGGAAAGAAGCTCGAGGATCTGTTCCAGTTTGCAGCATATGCAGAGGAGAACTGGGAGGATGCCATAAGGATATTCGGAAGCGAGGATTTTGTGCGCACTTTTATAGGCAGGGATGAAAAGCTTCAGAGGGTGTATGACACACTGGGAATGTCATTGTCCATAGGACAGGCCATGGAGGAATTCCTTGTGTATACACACAAGAAGAGGGCACTGACACTGTCCGTGGCTCAGAACGATCTGCTGGTCGAGATGCCATCCGAATTGGTCAGGGCATCGGTTACGATCACCAAGAATACTTGGGGCTACACGAATACCAAGATAGCATCGGACTGCGATTTCCTCATACCTGAGACCAGCGTGCTGAAGTGGAACAGCTTCGATGGCAACACATTTGACCTCAGTTTCCTCATAGATCCGCAGAAGATCCACGATGGGGAATCATCGGGTTACATCTATATATGGAACACTTATCAGAATATGAGAATACAGGTGAGCATCAGAAAGCCTGAGGTCATCAAGATGACTCCGAAGAGCAGGCAGACGAGATTCACCATCAAGAGGGCGGAGGAGGCTCTGATCCGTGCATATATCGACTTCAGAACGGACAAGATCGATCTGAAGAAATACATAGCGGAGACCAGGGATGCCCTGAACACCCTTATAAAATACAGACCGGAGTATGGAATGTACAGGCTGGGACTGCTTCATATGCAGATCCTGGAGGGACACACGGAATTTGTCGAGCAGGAATTCCTGAGAATAGATGCGGACGCCAATTTCACCAGCATGGAGGACATGGAGAAGTGTTATCTCAGTTACCTGAAGTCGCTTCTGCGCAGGGAGAAGTTCATCATAGACAGAACTGCCGCCATGGTCAGAGAAAGATTTGAGGCAAATGACAAGAACAGGCTGTTCTATTTCTGGATACTGTTATTTGTGGATGTGAATTATACAGAGGACAAATGGGTACTCTACGAGGATATACAGAAGCTGTTTAACTCAGGTGTAAACAGTCCGGTCATATACTTTGAGATATGCGACATGTTCAACAAGCAGCCTCTCATGATGAAGAAGATCGCACCGCTTGAGATCGCAGCCCTCAGATGGGGCATGAGAAATGAATTTGTCTCAGAGGATGTCATAGTGGAGTTTGTCAAGACCGCTTCGAGACAGAAGGATTTTGACGAGCAGGCATTTAAGATGCTTGAGCAGATATACGATATGAGGCATGACAGGACGACTCTGGATGCCATTTGTGGAATACTGATCAAGAATAAGATGTACGATCCGTGTTATCACAGATATTACAGTGACGCATCGGACAAGGATCTCAAGTATGTGGGTCTGAATGAATGCTTCATCAGGAGTATGGACAAAAACCACTACGATGAGATACCAGAGGCTATACTCAGATATTTCAGTTACAAGAACGTTTTGACGGACGAGGAGCTGGCGTATATATATGCAAATGTCATCATGAACAAGGAGAACCAGAAGTCGGTGTACAGGGATTTTGTCCCTGCCATTGAGCGTTTCATGGAGAAGATGATACTTCAGGGAAATGTGAGCGATGACCTGACGGTAATCTATGACGAATTCCTTGATCCTGATACGGTGAAACCGGAATTTGCCACAAAGCTCATCAACATAATCTTCAAGAGAAAGTTCGTGTGCGACAATGAGAATATAACACACATACTGGTATCCCACAGTGAGCTTGGCGGAGAGGTCAAGGTTCCGGTGGTGAACGGTGAGGCATACGTTGAGATCATATCGCCGTCTGCCATAGTCACACTTCTGGATGACAACGGCGGCAGATATGTGAGCACCGTACAGTATAGAATGGAGAGGATCGTAGACGAGAGGAGCTATCTGGACATTTGTCATGAGTACAGTCCAAGGGATTACAGATACCTGCTGTTCCTCTACAACGATATAGATATATTTACACACAGGGATGCAAAGGAGATAAATCTTGCCAGAGATATTGCGCTCTGCCCTGAGGTGAGCTACAGGGTGAGACAGGAAGCTCTTACCCATATGGTCGAGTATTACCATGAGAATTTCGATGCCGACATTCTCGGCAAATATTTGTCCAGGATAGATCTGGATTACGTGGATCCTTCATATGCTTCAAGGATAAATACATATTATATAGCTCTGGATATGTACGAGAATGCATTTGAGGGAATGTACAGATTTGGCTATGTGGATGTTGATATAGATGAGCTGATCAAGATAGCCGAGTTTGGAATCGATGACAAGAGATACGATGAGAGCAGGCTGCTCATATCCATATGCGTGTATATATACAGAAGAGGATATGCTGGACAGAAGATACTGTCATATCTCATCAACAATTACAACGGATCACTCGAGGAGATGGCAAATCTCTTCAAGTCGGTCAATTCAAATTATAGAAATATTGATATGCTGTCTGAGAACATACTCGCACAGATGATGTTCGCAGACGGATATATAGAGTCCATATACGATATATTTGAGGTGTACTATCGCGGCCGCAGCCGTGGCATGGTGGTGAAAGCGTTCCTCAGATATTGTGCGCACCAGTATTTTATAAAGGATCAGAAGATCCCTTCATATATAATGGAGGATCTGTACAAGGAGATCGCCAAGGGCAATATAAAGGACGAGATATCCAGAATGAGCCTGCTGTATTATTTCAGCAACCGAAGCGGACGATACACGGAGGAGCAGCAGGAATGGATCAAGGCAAATGTAAAACAGTTTATAGAATACAGCAAGATACTTCCGTTCTTCAGAAAATTTGAGTCGATAGTCAAGCTGCCAGGGGATATGAGATTTAAGACATATGTCATATTCAAGGGCGAAAGCGGAAAGCAGGTATGGGTCAGCTACAGCTTTGGCCAGGAGAGCAGCAGTATGGCAAACTACAAATCCGAGAGGATGAACGAGATAATTCCGGGAGTGTACGTGAAGGAAGTTGTCGTATTCCACGGAGAGTCGCTGGTTTACTCCATCGATGGAGTGGTTGGAACTTCAGTCGTGGTTGAGAGTGACATACTCAAAAATGAGACATTCCATAAGGATGGAAGCAGCAGCTTTGAACTTATCAACAGCATGCTGGTTAGCCAGGAGACAAGAAATGACCATGAACTCATACAGGCAATGGACACATATCTGTACAACAGCCATTTCTTCGACGCCAATTTGATGTTGCTTTAACTTTTTGATTTTTCACAAGGAGGGGCATAATTTATGTCTGACACACAGTTATATCTGGGACTGGATCTGGGCCCGGAATATACACAGCTTAGTTATTATAATGTTGACACGCGGGAACCGGAATCGGTGTACCACAAGGAGGCAAAGGATACATATATGCTCCCTAACATCATGTTCTACAGCGCGTACAACAAAAAGTCGGATGACGGACAGAGTGAAGCTTACAGGTTCATAGATCTGGCTGGCTGGTGTGCAGGGGCGAAGGCTTCAGCCTGCAGGTTCGAGGAAAATGGAACGGTTGTGGATCAGGTGTATGAGAGTACCCTGAGAAATGAGAATATAGAAGTTGCGGGGCGTAATTATAAGGCGGGAGATCTTCTTGTGAAGATGATGATCCTGCACATAAGACAGTTTACCGAGCAGTTTGAGGGCTTTGTGATAAAGAAGCTGACAGTCACGGTGGCTGATACAGATCCGCGCATCATAGCTGCAGTCAGGGGACTTAAGTCGGCACTCCGTCTGACCCATGACCAGTTTAATATAGTGAGCCATCTGGACAGTGGCCTGTGCTATATATTTGCACAGCCTGAGCCGCTCAGGAATAACAGTGTGGGACTGTTTGATTTCGGCAGGAGCGGACTGGATTTTTACAGGATAGATATGACAAGGAAATATCCTTTGATAGTGACCGTTGAGCATGTGAACTTCCACGACAGGATGAACATGAAACGGTTTGGAAAATACCATGAGGATATGGATGAGGCATTTGCGGATATAGTTAAGGAATGTATGTCACAGGTGTTTATATCCTCTGTATTCCTCACGGGAATAGGATTTGCTGACAACTGGATGAAGCAGTCGGCGGCGGTCCTGTGTCAGGGCAGAAGGGTATTTGTTGGACAGAATATATATACAAAGGGTGCATGTTACAGATCGCTTGGCGGTGTGTACACGGAGGCGCTCAGCAGATATTTTATAGATACGGAGCAGACGGTCAAGACAAATATCGGAATAAATCTCATGGATGAGAAGAAGACGTTCTGGCCGATAGCATACGGCGGGCTTGAGTGGTTCAACACCCGCGGAAGCATAGAGGTATTCCTTGACAACACAAGAAGGATACAGATCGTATATCAGGATATACTGACTGAGGAAGAATGGCGGGAGACTGTGGAAATATACGGACTTCCGGCGAGACCGAAGAAGACGACAAAGCTGTCGATATCCGTGGAGTATTATGGTGCGGATAAGGGTGCGATAGTCATCCGTGATCTTGGATTTGGAAGTTTGTATCCTACCACAAACAAGATATACAGAAAAGAATTTGACATAGGAGCCATCAGGAGAAAGCATGCGGAGAAGCTTGAGGCGGCACGCAGGGAAGAGGAACTCAGGATACGCATGGGTGACACCGAGGAACTGAGAGGCGAAGATCCGGCGGTGGAGCATGGCAATGCGCAGGAAACTGCAAAGACGGTGGAAGCAGAGCCGGAGGTACATGAAGAGCCTGTGGTATATTACGGAACAGCGTCACCTGTGGAGCTGGAGACTGTGGAAGAGCCGGATGATTTTGGAACGGAAGCAGAGGATGCTGTGGAAGAGATTGACGACGATGCGGCGGATATGACGGAGGCTGAAGAGTCAGCAGGTGATGCGGCTTCTGATCTTGAGGACATTGCAGACGAAATTGATGATGACGAAACGGAATCTGTGGATGCTGCAAATGAGGTAGAGGATGACGAATCAGAATCAGAGGACGTTACAGACGAGGTAGATGACAGCGAGACTGAGATCGACGAGTCAGAGCCGGAAAACGAACCAGAGTATTATGAGTCAGAGCCTGACGATATTACAGATGGCATCGTAGATGACGGCGAGCCGGCCGATGATCCTGACGATGAAGAAACCATAGATGAAGAGGATCTGGATGACGAAGATTCCGATGAGTATGAGCAGAGTGCGTTCAGCATCCCGTCATACCTCAGAGGACAGCATTTTGATCCGGGAGAGTGATACACATATGAGTGGAATTATTATTTGTAAGACAAAGACAGCGGACAATCCGTACACATTCCTCAATACGAAGATAACCGTATATTCATATGAGGAGCTGTGCTACTACATATTCAACAATATGGTGCTCATAGGTAAAGACGACCTTGCGGACAGACTCAGCAACTGGCTGAGGACGGCCATAGACATGGAGGACCTTGCGGATAAGATAGATGCACTCAATGCCAAGAATGCGTATATCCAGGATATCATGGTGGAGATACTTACATTTGGCGAGTTCTACAGCAAGGACGAAGTGAAGGAATTCATGGACGAGTGTAAGAGGATCAGGACTCTCAAGCCGTATGAGCTGGACAAGAAGAGAGCCGACAGCTACATGATGTACAAGCATTATATCAAGGCTGATGCCATATACGATGACATCATAGAGTACAAGGAGTCCCATGGTGAGTATGATGAATTCCTTGGAAATATATATCACAACAAAGGCGTTGCGCTGGCGGGCAATCTTCAGCTTGAGGAGGCAAAGGATGCTTTCATCAGAGCATTTGCGCTGAATAAGAACAATGAGTCACTGATAGAATACTTCTGTGTAATGGCGGTGACGGTGGACACGGCGACACTCCAGAGAGAGATAAGAAAGCGCGGCATGCCGGCCGGATTCCTGGACGATCTGATGAACGAGATCGCTGATTCCAAGGAGGATGTACACGAGATGTCCATATACAACAAAGTCCAGAAGGCTGTGTACAACAGAATGCACGGCGACATAGAGGACTATGACAGACGTATGAATTCCATCCTGAGTGCACTCAAGGATCAGTTCAGAAACCAGATAGGATGACTTTGTGCTTGACGTACAGCCAGCCTATGTTGTACTATCACAATGAATAAAGAAGATATATGCAAATGCTGTGACGAAGAGGAGTAGCATGTGGAGTCAGACAGAGAGAATGGTTCGTGGGCTGTGAGACCGTTCCTGACAGAGACCTGTGAAGGTAGCTTCTGAGCTGCATGGCTGAAAGATAATTGACAAGGATAGGCCATGCCGGGGCGTTCCCGTTATAGGATAAGATGAGATACAAAACAAGGTGGTAACGCGAATATTTACTCGCCCTTCTGACAGAATGTCCGGAGAGCGGGTTTTTTTGTGAAAAATTTTGTAAAAGTATATATCAACATGTAAGAGATCAGGAAGAATAGAAAGGAAGAATGAGATGAAAGAGTTAGAGAAGACATATGATCCTTCCCAGATAGAGGACAGACTCTACAGAAAGTGGGAGGAGAAGAAGTATTTCCATGCAGAGGTAGACAGGAGCAAGAAGCCATTTACGATCGTAATGCCACCTCCAAATGTAACAGGACAGCTCCACATGGGACATGCCCTGGACAATACCATGCAGGATATACTTATCAGATTCAAGAGAATGCAGGGCTACTCAGCACTGTGGCAGCCTGGTACAGACCACGCAGCCATCGCAACCGAGGTCAAGGTTACAGAGAAGCTGAAGGAGCAGGGAATAGATAAGAAAGAGATCGGCCGTGAGGAGTTCCTCAAGCACGCATGGGCATGGAAGGAAGAGTATGGCAACCGTATCGTGAGCCAGCTCAAGAAGATGGGTTCATCCGCTGACTGGGACAGAGAGAGATTCACCATGGACGAGGGATGTTCCAAGGCGGTCAAGGAAGTATTTGTAAGACTGTATGAGAAGGGCTACATCTACAAGGGCTCAAGGATCATCAACTGGTGTCCTGTATGTAAGACTTCCATATCAGATGCTGAGGTTATACATGAGGAGCAGGACGGATTCTTCTGGCACATCAACTATCCTGTAGTTGGAGAGCCTGGAAGATTTGTGGAGATAGCGACCACAAGACCTGAGACACTTCTCGGAGATACAGCCGTTGCCGTAAATCCTGATGATGAGAGATACACAGATATAGTAGGAAAGATGCTGGAGCTGCCGCTCACAGACAGACAGATCCCGGTTATCGCAGATCCATACGTTGACAAGGAGTTCGGAACAGGATGTGTAAAGATCACACCTGCACATGACCCTAACGATTTCGAGGTTGGAAAGCGTCACAATCTTGAGGAGATCAATATACTGAACGATGATGCAACCATCAACGAGCTGGGCGGCAAGTACGCAGGCATGGACCGCTACGAGGCAAGAAAGCAGATGGTGGCAGACCTTGATGCACTGGGACTTCTCGTAAAGGTAGTTCCACACAGCCACAACGTAGGAACACATGACAGATGTAAGACAACTGTAGAGCCGATGATCAAGCCTCAGTGGTTTGTCCGCATGAAGGAGATGGGCCAGGCTGCTCTTGACATCATCAAGACAGATGAGCTTTCATTTGTACCTGAGCAGTTCGACAAGACATACATCCACTGGCTTGAGAACATCCGTGACTGGTGTATATCAAGACAGCTCTGGTGGGGACACAGAATTCCAGCATGGTACTGTGACGAGTGCGGTGAGACCATCGTCAGCCGTGAGACACCTACCGTATGTCCAAAGTGCGGATGCACACACCTCACACAGGATGAGGATACCCTCGATACATGGTTCTCATCGGCACTGTGGCCATTCTCAACACTTGGCTGGCCAGACAAGACACCTGAGTATGAGTATTTCTATCCTACAAGCGTGCTTGTAACAGGATACGACATCATCTTCTTCTGGGTAATCCGTATGGTATTCTCAGCGCTTGAGCAGACAGGCAAGAGCCCATTCAAGCATGTGCTGATCCACGGACTTGTAAGAGATGACCAGGGACGTAAGATGAGTAAGTCACTTGGAAATGGTATCGATCCACTTGAGGTTATAGATAAGTACGGTGCAGATGCACTTCGTCTGACACTTATCACAGGAAATGCTCCTGGAAACGATATGCGTTTCTACTGGGAGAGAGTTGAGAATTCCAGAAACTTTGCAAATAAGATCTGGAACGCAACACGTTTCATCATGATGAACATGGAGAAGGCAGATTTCACAAATGTGAAGCTGTCTGACCTGACAATAGCTGACCGTTGGATACTGTCCAAGGTCAACACACTTGCAAAGGACATGACAGACAACATGGAGAAGTTCGAGCTTGGTATCGCGGTATCCAAGGTATACGACTTCATCTGGGAGGAGTTCTGTGACTGGTACATCGAGATGGTTAAGCCTCGTCTCTACAACGATGAGGATGAGACAAAGGCAGCAGCGCTCTGGACACTTAAGACAGTTCTGATCCAGGCACTTAAGCTTCTTCACCCATACATGCCATTCATCACAGAGGAGATCTTCTGCAACATTCAGGACGAGGAGGAGTCGATCATGATCTCCAAGTGGCCTGAGTACACAGACGAGTGGAACTTTGAGGCTGACGAGGCCGCTGTTGATACTATCAAGGCAGCAGTCCGTGCCATCAGAAACCTTCGTACAGGAATGAACGTACCACCTAGCAGAAAGGCAAAGGTATATGTCGTATCTGCAAAGGAGGACGTGAGATATATATTTGAGTCATCAAAGAGCTTCTTTGCCACACTGGGTTATGCCAGCGAGGTACATGTTCAGGAGGACAAGACCGGAATCGATGAGAATGCAGTATCAACACTGATCCACGATGCCGCTGTATACATTCCTCTTGAGGAGCTTGTGGATATCGACAAGGAGATCGAGCGACTTGAGAAGGAGGCTGCAAAGCTTGCCGGAGAGATCAAGCGTGCATCAGGAATGCTTGCAAATCCAAAGTTCGTTGACAAGGCCCCAGCCGCAAAGGTTGAGGAGGAGAAGGCAAAGCTTGCCAAGTACACTGAGATGTCTGAGCAGGTTGCCGAGCGTCTTGCACAGCTTAAGAAGTAATTATAAGGTCCCGACAGACGGAATTGGCTTTTCGCCTGCCGGGATCTTCGTTTTTATTGTGTCGATGAGACATTTCCTTCATATCATATAACAGAAGAGGTTTTTCTGTCGGTATGAAGGAGGTGGAGAAATGGGATTCACAAGTATTCCCATACGCAACATCATACGTGAAGCTGTTGCAAGGGGCGGCATAATAGTGGATGTCAGGGACCGCGATGAATTTCTGGAGGGGCACATCCCCATGGCGGTAAATATTCCATTTGAGTTGATAGAAGCGGGGGAGTATACTCTTCCCAAAAGCAAATATCTGTTGGTATACTGTGCTCATGGGGTGAGCAGCATGAAGGCTGCACTCATCATGAGCGAGGATGGATACAGAGTTATCAACACGGTGGGAGGTCTGGCGCAGTACAGAGGCCCGCTCACAAGACAGCGATAGAACAAATATACAACCCACAGAAAGGGCAGGAAATGAGCAGAGTAGAACTTATAGCTCCATGTCATTTTGGACTGGAGTCGGTATTGAAAAAAGAAATACTTGATCTTGGATACGAGATAGTCCAGGTGGAGGACGGAAGGATCACATTTGCCGGAGACGAGAGTGCGATTGCAAGGGCAAATATTTTTATAAGGACAGCCGAGCGTATCATGCTCAAATGTGGCAGCTTCAAGGCCGCCACATTTGACGAGCTGTTCGAGGGAACAAAGGCCATCGCCTGGGAGAAGTATCTGACAAGAGATGCAAAATTCTGGGTGTCCAAGGCCACATCAAACAAGAGTGCACTCTTCAGTCCATCGGATATACAGTCTATAGTCAAGAAGGCTATGGTGGAGAGATTGAAGCAGACATACAGAGTATCATGGTTCACGGAGGATGGCGCAAGCTATCCGGTGAGAGTATTTATATTCAAAGATATAGTGACCATAGCACTTGACACATCCGGTGTGTCACTTCACAAGAGAGGATACAGAAAGCTGGTTGGAAAGGCTCCTATATCGGAGACACTGGCGTCCGCGCTGATCATGCTCACGCCGTGGCACAGCGACAGAGTCCTTGTAGATCCGTTCTGCGGAAGTGGAACATTCCCGATAGAGGCTGCCATGATAGGCGCACACATCGCACCGGGAATGGACAGGGAGTTCACAGCCCAGGAGTGGTCCAAGATCTGCGACAAGAAGATATGGTACAATGCGGTGGATGAGGCTCATGATCTCATAGACCACGATGTGAAGATGAACATACAGGGATATGATCTGGATGGAGATATGGTGAAGTGTGCCATGGAGAATGCCAGGGCAGCAGGAGTGGATCAGCATATTCATTTTCAGCAGAGGGATGTGAGGGATCTGAGAAATCCGAAGAAGTATGGATTTATAATCACAAATCCACCTTACGGAGAGAGACTTGAGGAGAAGGAGGCTCTGCCTGAGCTGTACAGGACAATCGGAGAGAGCTATAGGAATCTCGATGACTGGTCAATGTTCCTCATCACATCGTATACGGATGCGGAGAAGTATATCGGCAGAAAGGCCGACAGAAACCGCAAGATATACAACGGAATGATAAAGTCGTATTTCTATCAGTTTATGGGACCGAAGCCGCCTAAACGAAGGAGAGAAGAAGCTTGAAAAAATTTGTATATATAATTCTGATCCTTGCCATAGGTGCTCTGGCGTATTATGGAACAAAGGAGCCGTCGGGACGTCTGGAGAAGAACGAGGAGGATCAGCACGCAGTTTCCGGCATGTCTGAGAAGCTTGCGGGCGATTACAATGAAGCGGGACTCACACTGTATGTAAATGGCAGTGAGGTGGAAGAGGATGAGTACAAGCCGTATGTAAGCAATGATCTTCACATTATGATGCCGCTGAAGACGCTCAAGGATAAGATGAAGTGCACATACATAGAGTATGTGAATGGGAGCATCGTGATCAAGAGGAATGAAGGGATCGCCAAGTTGGTGCTAGATTCCCAGGATGCAGAGCTGGACGGCAAGGACGTGAAGATCGCGGATGCGCCGATAAAGAAGGATGACGAGACATTTGTCCCTATAGAGTATATAGCGGATACGCTTGACTATACATGTGAGTATAGTTATGACACAGGCCGTGTATCTCTGCAGAAGGTCGGTGAGGACAGTAAGCTTCCGGCCGCCTACGACATGAGAAAAGAGGGCAGGGTCACAGAGGTCAGAGACCAGGGAGACTCAGGAACATGCTGGGCATTTGCGTCGCTTGCTGCGCTTGAGACCACTCTTATGCCGGATGAAAAACTGCAGTTTTCTGTGGATAACATGACCATGAACAACGGATTTGGCGTTGAACAGTTTGAGGGTGGCCAGTACAGGATGAGTATTGCATATCTTGCATCATGGAAGGGACCGGTTCTCGAGAAAGATGATCCGTATGGAGATGACAAGACGAACTCCAAGCTGAAGGCTGTGAAGCATTTGCAGGAAGCTGAGATCATTGATGACAAGAAGCTTAAGGCTGTGAAGGAGGCAGTGTACACCAAGGGTGGTGTGGAGACTGCGATATACAGCGATATGGTAGATGCCGACAGCAGCTCGGAGTATTACAATGAAGAGACTCATGCGTACTACTACGATGGCTCAGAGGGGATCAATCATGATGTGGTAATAGTCGGATGGGATGACAATTACAGCAAGAACAACTTTAACAAGGCGCCGAAGAAGGATGGTGCGTTTATCTGTAAGAACAGTTGGGGAACCGAATTTGGCGAGGATGGATATTTCTATATATCCTACTATGATGCGCATATTTGCGAGACCAGCGTTGTGTACACCAGACTTGAGGGCGCAGACAACTACGATAAGATATACCAGTCGGACAAGCTGGGCTGGGTCGGAGTTCTTGGATTTGACCAGGAGGATGCCTACTTTGCAAATGTTTACACGGCCGGTAAGAGTGAGGAGCTCAAAGCAGTGTCGTTCTATGCCACTGATGCGAAGACGACATATGAAGTATATGTAGCTACAAATTTTGAGGACACTGACGATCTGGCAAATAAGAAGCTTGTCGCGTCAGGCGAGATGGAGTATGCAGGATACTACACGGTCAACCTGGATGATGTGGTAAAGCTCCCGGATGAGAAGAAATTTGCGGTCATAGTACATATAACCACGCCGGGCAGCAAATACCCGATAGCCATAGAGTATGATGCGGATTCCATGACCGACAGCTTTGATATCTCCGATGGGGAAGGCTATATAAGTCTGTATGGAAACCAGTGGTACAGTGCGGAAAAAGAGAGAAAATGTAACGTCTGTCTCAAGGCATTTACGGATAAGACAGAATAAACAGGAAGTGTATGTAAGCTGTGGGAAAGGAGAACTAATATGGACAAGCTGATATTTGCAACGGGAAATGAAGGAAAGATGAAGGAGGTACGCATGATACTTGCTGACCTCGGATTTGAGATCCAGTCTATGAAGGAGGCTGGGATCAATATAGACATAGTGGAGGACGGACAGACATTTGAGGAGAATGCTTTGATCAAGGCGAGAGCCATCAGCAAGGAGAGCGGATGCCTGGTGCTTGCGGATGACTCAGGACTTGAGGTCGATTACATGGACAAGGCGCCTGGAATATACAGCGCGAGATTCCTTGGTGAGGATACGTCATACCGCATCAAGAACCAGCACATTATAGACCAGCTTGCGGGGGTTCCTGACTCCGAGAGAACAGCTAGATTCGTGTGTGCCATAGCTGCGGTATTTCCTGATGGAAGTGAGTATACAAGACGTGGAACGATAGAGGGAATCATCGGTTATGAGGAGCGCGGCGAGAACGGATTTGGCTATGACCCTATATTCTATCTTCCAGAGCTTGGCAAGACCACAGCGGAGCTCGATCCTGAGGAGAAGAACAAGATAAGCCATAGAGGAAATGCGCTCAGACTTATGAAGGATGTCATAAGAGCACACATGGACAACAAGTAGGAATCAGGTACAGATAGACCAGTTAGAAACAGGGGGATTTTCGGTAGGAGGAATAAATGAAGGTACTGATAATAAGTGATACCCATGGCAAGAGTGGCTGCATACAGCAGATACACGACATAGTCGGCGATGTGGACATGCTGATACATCTTGGAGATGTTGAGGGAGATGAAAAGCTGATACATGACCTGTTTGACTGTGAGATCCACATGGTAAGGGGCAACTGCGATTACAACCCGGAGCTCCCGATATATGACGAATTCAACATCGGAGATAAGAGGGCATTTATAACGCATGGACACAGGTATGGGGTGAACAGCGGTATTTCATATCTGGAAGAACTTATTGACACGGAAGGATATGACTTCGTGATGTATGGCCACACCCATCGCCGTGACCTGACGAGCTACAAGGGCTCATACATAGTGAATCCGGGAAGCCTGGCTCTGCCGAGGGACAACCGGGTCGGAACGTATATCCTGCTCGACTTTGACCAGCACGGAACACCGTTTTTTGCGCAGAATGAGCTGCCGAAGATGGAGTCTCCGGAAGAGAAGAAGAGGAAGAAGTTTTTTGAGGAGCTGTGGGGATAGGGCAGGAGATGCATGAGCTGATATGATATGGAAGTGTGGGGGATTATATGGAATATGATGTGGTGAAAATGATATCATTAACCGAGAAAGGGCTAGGACAAATTACATATGATGATTATATGCAAGGGTTATTGTCAGATCCTTCCGAAGAAAAAGAATTTGAATATACAATAGCATTTTGTAACAAAAGTCAAAACATATTAGTCCTATTT
>CAVCCL010000252.1:20791-21401 GCA_963600665.1 Bifidobacterium catenulatum
ATAGATAATAGCACTGATGACAAAAAAATTTCTTATATTGGCGAGTGTTTAAAGCAAGAGGCAGAAGGAGATCCGAGATCAAGAAAAGTAAAAATAACTAATCTGGTAAAATTGGATAATCCTATTAGCGCAAAAGACTATGGATATATAACACTGAGAAAGAATCTGACACCTGAAGATGATGGTGATTCTGTCAAAGAAATTGTAGAAATATACAAAAAGAATTTAAAAAATAATAAGATTCATAAAAGAAAGAATTACAATAAGCAGATGATACTTTATGGACCTCCAGGAACAGGAAAGACTCATCGTGCAAAAATAATTGCTTCTGAAATAACAGAGATACCGATAGGCAAAGTAGAAGAAGAAATTGAAAACGCAGATGGCAGGATAAAACTGGTACAGTATCATCCGTCATATTCCTATTTTGATTTTATTGAGGGAGTCGAGGCTGACCAGGATAGCAATAGTTATGTTGTCAAAGATAAAATTTTTAAACAGTTGGCTGCGACAGCAAGAGAAGCACTTTTTGGAGAGAATGATAATCATAATTATGTTCTGATAATAGATGAGATCAACAGGGCAAATATTGCGGCAGTTTTTGGAGAAC
>CAVCCL010000253.1:0-10996 GCA_963600665.1 Bifidobacterium catenulatum
TCTCTATTCCGTTAAAATCCTCAAAGTTGAGATCAAGCGGACACATCTCATATAGAGCTGTCGCCGCTGGTGTGTCATATAGTGTAATGTAAACTTCCTGTCCATCAACAGTCATTTTTAATTTCTTTACAGTTGTTTCCATATCCTCTGTACTCCCTTCACCCTGACTTTCTGATTCAACTTTCGCATCATCTTCTGTCACATACTTCTGTTCTGTCGTTTCTATTACTGAATCTCCTGAATTAAGTTCCTCCTGAGCATCTCCTGATGCATCCGCATCCTCGGTTGATCCACTCTGTGTTGTCACCTCTGCCGATGATTGAGAAATCTTCGCATCTTCTACCGTCTCCTCATTTTTTCCGCAAGCACATAAACTCATCAGCAAACATGTAACCCCAACATACAAAATCAATTTTTTCATTAATTATCACCCCATTTTCTGTTACTGCTCAAATCTGCAATTTAAAACTGACCTGCCCAGTCCTGTACATCAGTTGCTGCCTCAGATCCGCTAAATCGCTGACCATCCATCCAGTTTCCACTTCCTGCAAGACTTTCAAGATTGCCTGCCGAAGATCCTATTCCACTGCTTGCTGAGGTACAGAACGGAATAACAATTTTTCCTGAGAAATCATAACTTTCCACAAATGTATCCATGATCCTCGGAGCCTCTCCCCACCATATCGGATAACCTATAAACACCTTATCATACTGGCTCCAGTTATCTATGGTTCCAGATATCTCCGGTCTTGCCGAAGGATCGTTCATCTCCTTTGTACTTCTGCTGTTGTCATCGTTATAATTCAGATCTGCGTCTGAATATGGCTCAGCCGGAACTATCTCATAGATATCTGCCTGAAGTCCATCTGCGATACTTTCTGCTACCGCCTTCGTATTTCCTGTAGCTGAGAAATATACAACCAATGTACTACTTCCCGCTTCCGTTTCAGTTGATACAGTAGTTTCCGTTTCTTCCTGTACTTCAGCATCAGTTGCCACTTCTGACGTCTCATTCTCTGTCTCTGATACCTGTGTGTCTTCCGTGCTATTTTCTTTACTCATGGTTGTATCCCCAGCCGCTGATTTATTATCCAAACCACTGTTACTTCCACATGCCACAAGGGAAACACATAAAATTACCATCAACATCAAAGAAATTAATTTTTTCATAACAAGTCCTCCTGATTTTATAAAATATGCTATTCTGACACCACGTCACTTTATATATGAATGTTACCATCTTCCTGACATAGTGTCAATATGCATTTTGACATCGTGTCAAAAAGGAGCATTGGCATTTAATTCACCTTTTACCACACAACACTAATAACTCCAATCCTATTAATAGCATAAAAAAACTCCCATTATTTTTTACCCGCAAACATAGTTTACATAAGTATCAAAATAATGAGAGTAATTTTACATATCTATCACTTCTACTAAATGCCAAATCCCTGATAATCCGGAATCAACTCATCGCACAGTCCTGTCTTCTCAAGCAATTCTCTCGATGAGTCGCCATATATTCCAACTATATATCCGGCTCCGGCTGCCGCCGCTGCCCGGATTCCCGACGGTCCATCCTCTATGACCATGGTTTCTTCCGGCACTGCTCCGATGCGCTCCATGGCCCGGATGTACATGTCAGGAGCCGGCTTTGCATTCATGGTTCCATCGTCGTATGCACACAGTGTTATGTCAAACCATCTGCCGAGATCAAATTCTTTAAAATAGAATGCCAGATTTGTCATATTGGACCCTGTGGCTATGTTCATATTTATCCCCTGTTCCTTAAGTCTATCAAGGTATGCCACAAGACCGTCCACCAGCTTGAAGTTTTCGGTATCCTCCATGTACATCTCTCTATACATAGCCTCTTTCTCCTCGGTGAGTTCAAGTATCCTCTCCTCGGTGAGCGTGCCCTTTCCCATGAGATATTCCAGAATATCCTTGTTCGTGTGCCCCAGCACCTGATGCTGAAACTCCTCCGTGCTCATCTGTCTGCCAGCAAGCTTCTCCGCATAATCCTTCCAGGCTATCTCATGATACTTTCCGTCAAATATCATTGTGCCATTCATGTCAAATATAATGTTCTTTATTTTACTGTTCATTCTATTCATACTTGTCTCCTATATCTACCGAGTGCCAAACATCACTTATCCTCACTAAGCAAATGCTTGTACGTTCCGTCTATTCCTATCGCTCCAAGCGGCGCAGTAACCACGATCGCCAGCACCGCAACCGACAATACTATATTACCACATGCCAGCCCCGCCGCAAGTGGAACTGAACCGATAGCCGCCTGAACTGTAGCTTTTGGAAGATACGCGATGACACAGAACAGCCTTTCCTTCCATGTAAGTGATGTATGTGCCACGCAGATCAGAACACCCACCGTTCTAAATGCCAGCGCGACAAATATCATAAGGAGCGCTGGAAGTCCTGCTGCCAGGGTGTATCTGATATCCACAGCCGCCCCCACAAGCACGAACAATATGACCTCCGCCGCAAGCCACAGCTTTCCAAATTTCTGTGAGAGTCTTCCTGACACCGACTCTGGACATTTGAGTTTCAGGACACATGCCATGGCAACCACCGCAAGGAGCCCCGACACTGACACCTTTCCCTCAAGCCATCCCTCTATCGCTATAAGCAGGAATGAAAATCCCAGCACGATGATGACCTTCATGCTATTTCGCACGCAGTGCTGTCTTGCATAAGACGTCTCGAAAAACAGGTAAAGTCCATATCCAACAACCACTCCAAGCAGTATTCCAAGCACGATGGATATTGGAATGTTCACGAAATCCATGACATGTGCACTTCCGCCCTGCGCCATGCTGAGGAATGTGGTAAAAAGCACTATGACAAATATATCGTCACATGATGATCCCGCAAGTACCATCTGCGGAATCGCCTTGTCCGTTCCATACTTTTTCTCTATGAGATTTACCATTCTCGGAACAACGACAGCCGGTGATACCGCGCCGAGCACTGCGCCCATGACCGCTGCCTCAATGCGGTTTATTCCAAGTATAACTGGTGCACACAGTATATATCCGATGATCTCGAATGACGCCGGGACAAATGAGAGCAGCACCGCCGAACGTCCTGCTTTCTTCAGATCCTTAAGGTCAAGGGATAATCCTGCCTTGATGAGTATTATGATAAGTGCTATCTTCCTTAGATCCGCAGATATGGACAATATGGACGGATCTAGAAAATCCAGCACGTATGGTCCAAGAACGATTCCCGTAGCCAGCATTCCTATAATGCGCGGCAGCTTAAGTCTCTGGCAAATGGCTCCCATCGCCAGTCCGACTATGAAAATTAATGCAAGTGATGTCAACATGATAATACAATACCTCCTTAATTTAGCAGATGTATCAAAGCATTTTCTTCTTATGAAAACAAAAAAAGCTGACACTTCTGCGACAAAAATAATCGTAGAAGTCATCAGCTATATCAGCAGTTTAGGTTGCCTTTTCAGGCTTTCCAGGGGAGAACCTCATTCCCTTTTATATGTTTTGTGTCCAAGTGGTATGATAGTCCAGGTTGCCTCAAATGTCAATATATCAATCAACATCAAAACTGACACCAGTTTATATCAATGCTAACTATCACACCATATTCCTTCAATATTTTCTTATACGCATACGTTTGAACTTAGCATCTCGCACGGTTCTCTCATTTTTTCATCCATGCCATTAATACGGCCGCCGAAACCTGTCACCTCGCACAGGTTCTCTCATTCTCCCTGCCCTCGTAGTCAAACAGACCGTCATTCTTCTCCTCCAACGCCTTTATCATATGATATGCAAATTCATTGTAAGGCATCGGTATTCCGAGCTCATTTCCCATTCTGACAAGTGCACCCGAAAACATGTCTATCTCTGTGTGCCTGCCGGCATCAAGATCCTGTAGCGTCGAATATCTCGCTGAAGGTGGTACAGCACTTCCGTGCACCGATGCTCCACCTGCAAGTGAAAGGTCTATCCCCTTCGCCGCTGCCACCGCCTCAAGTTCAGTCTTTAGCGCATCGCTTATGATCCTCATGTGTTCGCTGTCCCTGTAACAGCCCACTCCCGCGCCAAGGATAGCCTGCGGAAGATTATTGCACACGTTGAGTCTGAATTTGCTCCACAGATCAACCATAATATGATCCGATATTGTGTAGTGAAGTCCGGTTCCATCAAACAGTCTGGCAATCGACTGAACCCTATCACTGTCATATGGAGCCTCTGTCTCCCCATAAATGATGCCTATGGTCGTCTCAGGATCAAAGCAATAACCCTGACCCTCTCTGTGGGATGCAACCTTTATAAGCGAATACAATATATGCTCATTTCCTATTCTCTCAGCTATGATCTCCTCACTGTCCACACCGTTCATAAGACTCATGACAACGGTGTTCTCACCGACTGCCTTTGCTATGCTGTCCAAAGCGCCCCGAAGTGCCCCGTACTTCAGACACACTATGAGAAGATCAACTCCATGAGCCTGCTCCGGCGTCCACACATTTGGTCTGTAGGTCTTGCCGTTTATAAGGCAGCCATTTGCGGAAAGCCTCTCGGCACGCTCACCCTCGGCTATAACTCCAAGCTCTATGTCATCTCTATTTGATAGTCCCCATATCATATATGAGCCAACTGCTCCGGCTCCTAAGATAGCAACCTTCTTTATATCCATATGTAAAATCCTTCTTTCATGTATTCATAAACATTATTATAAAAACCGGACTGGAATCATGTCAACTTGCAGAATTAATTGACATGCCAGAATGGGCGCAAACAATTTTCAAATATTAATTTTAATTCAAACTACTCCAGTAGTATTGACATTTTATTAGCTGAAAAGTATTATAAAAGCATAATACTACTGCAGTAGTTTGCAAAGGAGAACACATATGGATATAAAACTTTTTGATTCAGAACTTAAGGTGATGAGAGTCCTCTGGGATGAGGGCGACACAACTGCCAAACATATCTCCGATGTCCTGAAAGAAGAAATTGGCTGGAACATGAACACTACATATACATTGATCAAGAGATGCATCAAAAAAGGGGCAATTGAACGCTCTGAACCGAATTTCATGTGCCACGCCATCATACCAAAGGAGGAGGTACAGGAGGCCGAGACAACTGAACTTATCAACAAGGTCTACGACGGATCTGCTGATAAACTATTTGCCGCTCTTCTCGGCAGAAAGAAGCTTTCTCCTGAGGAGATCGCAAAGCTGAAACAGATCGTCAACGACTTGGAGTGAGGTGATGAATATGAGCTTACTGCAGATGAGCGTTGCCGGAGCAGTTATGATCCTGGTGATCACAGTCATTCGCGCTCTGGCAATCAACCGATTGCCTAAAAAGACATTCCTGATACTATGGGGTATCACTATTATCAGGCTGCTGGTACCATTTTCATTCCCATCCGGGTTTAGTATCTATTCTCTGCTGGGAAGAAAAACATTCTCTGACATAAATGATACACCGGCTGTCAGAATCATGCCGATCAATACGAAAAACCCGGTCACTACCCAGGCACCTCAATCTCAGCTTCCTACTTTAACGATTTCAGCGTGGGATATCATCTGGGTGGCTGGACTTGTTCTCTGCGCGGTATTTTTTATCTCGGCATACATCAGATGCTACAGGGAATTTCGGACATCATTGCCGGTTGAAAATGCATTTACACGCAGATGGCTGGAGACACACACTTTAAAACGCAGGCTGTCCATACGACAGTCAGATCTGATCTCGGCACCGCTTACATTTGGCGTGTGGCACCCAGTGATCCTTATGCCAAAGAAGACGGACTGGGAAAATGAAGATACCCTGCGTTACGTGCTGGAACATGAATTTATACATATTAGAAGATTTGACACAGTTACCAAGTTTCTGCTGATCACCACGGTCTGCATACACTGGTTTAACCCTCTGGTGTGGGTTATGTACTTACTCGCCAACAGAGACATAGAGCTATCCTGCGACGAGGCGGTGATTCACCATTTCGGAGGCACAAGCAGGGCGTCCTATGCGAAGGCTCTGATCAGTATGGAGGAGACAAAGGGCGGTTTTATGCCACTCTGCAACCATTTTAGCAGAAACGCAATCGAAGAAAGGATAACAGCAATTATGAAAACAAAAAAGACGACTATCATATCATTTGCTGTAGCGATGGTCCTCGTCACCGGAACAGTGACAGTATTTGCAACATCAGCCAAGGGCGATGAATCCAGTACGACCACCGCAGCAGCTACAAATACTACTTCCTCATACACGGATGATACGGAGACAATAATGTCTTATATAAATCCGGATGACGGCAAGACATATTACAGCTTTGATAATGGAAAGACATTTGAAGCCATGACCGACGCCGAGTTTGAAGAAAAGTTCCCAACTCCTGATATTGAGTGGTGGACATACGACGAGTATAAGGCATGGCTTGAGAACGAAAAAGCCGAACTCAAAAGCATCATCGGTAGTTCATATATATCCGGTGGCAAAAAATATGTGTGGACACAGGATAGAGTAAATGAGACGATCGCCATGTACGAGGGCATTCTGGAGGATATCAAGAACGGAGCCAAATACTCCAAATCCGTAGACGGCCAAGATGACGAGATGGTCAGCTATACTCCGGCTGACATAGCTCGGACAAAAGAATCGCTTTCATCCATCGAACGCACTATGACGGACTGCCAGAATGAGGTCAGCGCATCCGTGGCTAAGACAAACGAATCACTTAAGTCCATTGAGCGCTCTATGACGGACTGTCAGGATGAGGCTAGCAAAGCTCAGACAAGTGAAGCTCTTAAATCTATCGAACGCACTATGACGGAATACCAGGATGAGGTCAGCGCATCACAGGCTACATCCAATTAAGACCAATTAAGAAACCAAGAGTGTCAACCAAAATCTGGATGCTATAAGTGGCAAAAAACTAGAAATACTGAACATAACAAACCGCCCTGTCTAATACATAAAACGTATCAGGCAGGGCGGCTTTATTATCTATATACATGCCTACATCTTTATCCAGCCAAGTGCATTTGCAACCGAGCTGAGCAGGATAATAATGGCAAATACCGGACAGAGATATTTGATCATGACTACAAATACCTTCTTTCTCCTGAAGGCACTCTCGCCGTGGACTATCTCCTCCTCTATCTTATCTATTCCGACAACCTTTGACACAAGCAGGCTTGTGAGAAGTGCCGCTATAGGCATCATCACCGAATTGGTGAGGAAATCGAACAGGTCAAGGAACTGCATTCCTATGATCTTGATTCCCGCCAGCGGACCATAGCCAAGGGATGACAGACTTCCCAGTGCCAGCATGATAACTCCCACGGGCACTGTTGATTTCTTTCTTCCCCAACCAAGCTCATCCTCAAATGTCGACACTGCGCTCTCTGTAAGTGCTATGGAGCTTGTGACAGCAGCGAACAGTACGAGCAGGAAGAACACGATTCCTATAACAGTTCCAAATCCCATGTTCTGGAACACCTTTGGTATGGTTATGAACATCAATGACGGACCGGACTTTAATGTATCAGGATCTCCGCCTGAGAATGCAAACACTGCCGGGATTATCATAAGTCCCGCCATGATCGCTATTCCGGTGTCGAATATCTCTACATTTCTGGTCGAATCCTCTATCGCTGTATCCTTCTTCATATAAGATCCAAATGTTATGAGTATTCCCATGGCAATTGACAGAGAGTAGAACATCTGTCCCATGGCAGCAACCACTGTCATCCAGGAGAAGTTCTTCACATTTGGCACAAGGAAATATTTCACTCCTGCAAGTGCACCCGGTCTTGTCACGGAATACACCGCGATGATGATGGACAGGACGATGAGTATAGGCATCATGATCTTTGACACCCTCTCTATTCCATTCTGCACACCGGCAAATATAATTATCAGTGTAAATGCACAGAACGCCACGAAACACAGCTCCGTTGAAACTCCGTTTGATATGAAATCGGTGAAATATCCGTCCTCAGCCAGAAGCTTTGCATTTCCTCTGAAATACTCGATCAGATATTTGATGACCCAGCCGCCGATAACCGAATAGTAAGGCACTATGAGCACCGGTATGACTGCATTTATCCAGCCACCGAACGACAGCCATTTCTTCTTTCCAAATGATTTGAACGCCCCAACCGGGCTCTTTCTCGTCATTCGTCCGATTGCCGTCTCCGCAACTATCATCGTGTAACCAAATGTAAGCGCAAGCACGATGTATATTATGAGGAAAATTCCTCCGCCGTACTTTGCCGCAAGATAAGGAAATCTCCATATATTTCCAAGGCCCACCGATGCACCAGCCGCCGCCAGCACGTATCCCAGCTTGCCCGAAAATGAACTTCGCTTATCACTCTTCTTATCTCCCATATTTCTTCACCATAGTTTACCTGGAACTTATCCCCGTAATCTTTATATCCCTTCCACATTTATTTGCATATACATGTGATTTTAACATGACCCGTGGGGTAAAGTCACTATATATTTGTGCTCAGTCCGCGATAGATTACAGTATTTCATTCTTTTTGAGCATTCTGACTATTATTATCACTGCGATCACCGCCGTTATCACATCGGAGCATGCCTGGGATATCAGGACACCCTTGTACGCCAGAACATTTGCCATGATCGCAAGGGCGATCACATAGAATACGCCCTGTCTGCCGATCGACAGGATAAATGCGCCAAGTGCGCTGCCAACCGACTGGCACACGCATGTGGATACCAGCGTGACCGCCATGAACATCATTCCAAGCTGCTGACATCTCAGCATCAACGCTCCATTTGTTATAATGTCCGCATCCTTCATAAATATACTTATTATTGAAGGGGCAAATACACACATGACTATTGTGAACACAAGTCCAAGTGCCATCTCGAAAATGTATGCAAACCTGAGTATCTCCTTAAGTCTCCTGTTGTTCTTTGCTCCAAAGTTGTATCCAACAAGAGGCTGTCCGCCAAATGCAAATCCAACAAGAATAAGCGCTGTTATCATATTTGCCTTCAGGGCTATTCCCATGGCGGCAATCTTGTCATTGCCGTATGGCAGCAGATAATGGTTGGTCATCATGACCATGAAGCTCTGCATCAGGTTGGTTATGGATGCGGGGATTCCAATGACTAAGATATCTCTCACCATGACTCCCGGGATCTTCATCTCGGCGGGTGACGCAGAGAGCCTTTTCGCCTTCTTTGTCACCGCATACAGATAATATATATCCGCAATGATATTTCCTATAACTGTCGCTATGGCCGCACCGGCTGCGCCCTTATTCAGCACAAGTATGAATACCGGATCAAGTATGATATTCACTATTGAACCTATGATCGAGCCAAGCATGGCCTGGGTCGCCAGCCCCTCAGTACGGAGGATGTTGCTTGGGACAAGTCCGAATATGATTGAGGCCGCGCCTATCGCTATCCATGTGTAGTAATCACTGGCGTACTTTATGGTCTCGCTGTCTGCCCCAAGCACATGAAGTATCGGCTGCCTGAACACCAGAAGTACCGCGGTGACGCACAGTCCAAATACTATCGACGCCCATATACAGAATGCGCTTGCACGCCTCGCATCCGCCTCCTTCTTCTCTCCGAATAACCTTGATATAAGTGAACTTCCTCCGAGTCCAAATATGTCGCCAAATGCTATCATCATGGTGAACACCGGCACCGCCAGCGACACTCCTGCCACCAGGTCCTTATTGCCGGTCATCGCAATAAAATACGTGTCAACCATGTTGTAAACAAGCGACACCATCATACTGAGCACTACCGGAAGCGCCAGTTTCATATATGCCTTTGGCACCGGGGTCTTCTCAAACAATACATTTTCCATATTATTTCTCCTTTGCACTTTTTATTTTGTTTTGGCATTTACGGAACGATTTCTTTCCTTCACGAAAAAAGAAATCCATAACCTGATCAAAAAAGGATTATGGATTTCCGAACCGTAGCATCATGGCTGGTTGCCAGAACGCCCTATCATATTCAATTAATTATGGTTTTTTGCATCTACATTACTGTATTATATTGGATTAAATTTGATTGTCAATAATTCCAAGATGGCAAAATGACTGATATATATTGCATTTTCTACAGTTTTATCAAACGTGCATACCTGTTCTCCGAATCCTCCACAACCTTTATCCGTCCCTGCCTGATGAAATGTTCTATCCTCGCCGCATACCACCAGTCACCAATTCCGATCGGAACCTGTCCCAGAATGTCGCCGATCAGCCTGCACTCCTTAACCGGCTTTTCCGTCAGTCTGTTCCAAATGATAAAATCATAGAAATCCTCTGACACACTGAGCACTGTTCCATTTACCACTGCCCTGAGCGGTGCATTTTCAAGTACAAGCTCGCCCCACATCTCCGCATACATTCTTATCTCATCTGATGTGAGTTTCCTCTCGTTCCCGAGGAACCCAGCGAATTCCTCCGCTGCCACTTCGCTCCAGCTATGATACGACACTATGACATTTTTCTTCACAACATGCTCTGGCTGCGTAACAACAGACACTTCATTTGGATAGTTCTTCAGGATGCTGCATACATGATAAAATCCACACCTTGAATACGGAGCGTCACTGTACCATATTCTTACCGGTGCGCCTTCTTCAAGAAATCTTATAAGCATTGCCAGCTCACCTGCGTACACATCGCCAAGTTGCCTGATCTCATTTTCATATTCCTCGTCCTGATTCCACTGGTTCTGGGCATACATTGAGTAGATAAAATCCTTGCGATACTGGCTGTCTACTGCCTCGCCGATGTATCCCATGTCCAGCATGAAGCCAAGGCAGATCACCTCGTCAGAAGAACCCTGTATCCACTGTGGCTGTCCATTCTTATATTCCACATCCTCGCATTTTGCTGCTTTCATTGAACCAGCCGAACTATCTCCAAATAGTATCTCTACCATAATCCACTCCTTATCTTTCCCCAATACCACCTATC
>CAVCCL010000254.1:0-6927 GCA_963600665.1 Bifidobacterium catenulatum
CATCAAGCACTGTGTGAGAGATGGAATCGAGCACGGAGACGCAGACAAGACCATCGAGAGCTTTACAAAAGCCGTTGAAAGATTTGCAAACATGTCATAGTCATATTGAGCTTTATATCAAAACGTCAGCACAGGTGAGAATTATTCATCATAAGCTGACGTTTTTATTTTTTGTCATTGACAACCTATACCCCTATAGGTATAATCCACTTGTTGATACCCATACGGGTATAGGCAGAAAGGAGTATACTTATGAAGAAGATTACAGATAAGATTGAATGGTTCATGGATCTTGGCGGCACAAAGAAAGATGTCACATTTCTTGTGATATCGGGAATCGCACTCATACTAAGCCTGTGCAAGATACAGCCATTTCCATTTGACATTGCATGGGTAGCCATCATACTGTGTGGCGTACCTATCATCATGGAGGCTGTCATCGGACTTGTGACAGCATTTGATATAAAGGCGGACGTGCTCGTATCCCTGGCTCTCATAGCCTCAGTTATAATAGGCGAACACTTTGCGGCAGGCGAGGTTGCATTTATCATGCAGATAGGTGGACTTCTTGAGGAGCTTACAGTTGCAAAGGCAAGAGCAGGTATCGAAAAGCTTGTTCATCTGACGCCACAGACAGCCCATCTTCTACTGTCCGACGGAACAGAGAAGGTCATCCCTGCTGAGGATGTAAAATGTGACAGCATCCTGAGAGTACGTCCGGGTGAAACGATCCCTGTAGATGGAGTTATAGTGACTGGTCAGACATCCATCAACCAGGCTGTCATGACCGGCGAATCAATGCCTGTGGATAAATTTTCCGGCGATGATGTTTCCTCCGGTACTGTAAACCAGTTCGGTACATTTGACATGAGGGCGACAAAGGTTGGCGAAGACAGCTCCATACAGAGAATGATACGTCTCGTACAGTCAGCGGATGCCGGCAAAGCCAAGATCGTGGGACTTGCAGACAGATGGGCCACATGGATAGTAGTCATTGCTCTTACTGCAGCAGCCCTCACATGGCTTATCAGCGGTGAGATCATAAGAGCCGTCACCATCCTGGTTGTATTCTGTCCTTGTGCACTCGTCCTTGCGACACCTACCGCCATCATGGCCGCAATAGGCAATGCCACCAAACACGGATTTCTTGTCCGTGAGGGTGATGCACTGGAAAGACTTGCAAAGGTCAGCAGGATAACATTTGACAAGACGGGAACACTTACTTGGGGCAAACCTGAGGTCGTAGCTGTAAAGAGCGTCACATCCGCCATGTCTGATGATGAACTCTACAGATACACAGCTTCCATAGAAAGCTTCTCCGAGCATCCTCTCGGAAAGGCGATAGTAAACTGTTACAAGAAATCATCTGAAGTAAACATGGCCGATGTAAAGGATTTCCATATGATCCCTGGACAGGGCGTATCCGCCATATCCGATCAGACCAGCTTCCTAGCCGGAAATGAAAAAATGATGACTGAAAATGGCATATCAATACCATCAGATATACACAGCGAAATTGAGGAATACCTGTCAAAGGGATGTACTGTGACCCTGGTTGCCGCTGGCGGCATATTTGCAGGATATATAGCACTGTCCGACAAGCTCAGAGATGAGAGTGCTCCTATGATCGGTAAGCTTTCCCAGATAGGCGTGACACCTGTGCTGCTGACCGGAGACAACGACAACGCCGCCCGTGCCATAGCTGCATCTGCAGGCATATCCGAGGTTCACGCCAACTGTCTCCCGGAGACAAAGCTGTCGGTGATCGATGAATACCAGTCACAGGGAATATCCGTGTGCATGATAGGTGACGGAATCAATGACGCCCCAGCTCTGAAAAAGGCAAATGTGGGAATCGCCATGGGCGGAGTCGGTAGCGACATAGCCGTTGATGCCGCCGACATAGCCCTTGTGAACGATGACATAAAAGAGCTTCCACATCTGCTTGCTCTGTCAAAGCGTATGATGGTGACCATTAAATGTAATCTTACATTCTCCATGGCATTGAACTTCCTTGCCATCATACTTGCCATCACGGGCGTACTCAATCCTGTTGTCGGTGCACTTGTACATAACTGTGGTTCCGTGCTCGTCATAATCAACTCGGCGCTGCTGCTCAGATGGAATAAGAAATAATTAATTGATCTTCAAGGCAATATTTAAGGCCTGTCATACATGACGCATGACAGGCCTTTTACATTTTCATTACTATATTTCCATTATCACTTATCCCTCAGGATTTAATTTCTTTATATCATCTGTAATATTCATAACCGATTTTCTCTGAACTTTTCTCAAATATACAACGAGTCTCACCGCAGCAGTGAGCGCTATAACTATCCACGTAAAAATATTTGTATACCAGATCCCCCAGAATCCCATGTTGAGGACATACATAAGTACAAGCGCAAACACGACTCTTCCGCCCACCTCAAGGATGCCATTTATCATGGAGAACACCACATCTCCCATGCCGTTTAGCGCGCCTCTCAGGGTATATATGGTTCCAAGCGCAACATACATGCTGCCCGATATCAGCATACCCTTGGCACCGAGCTGGATGACCTCTTCATCTGTCACTAAGAAGCTGACTATGTTCTCCCTGAACAGCAATATCGCCACAAAGAGAACAGCGCTGAGAGCTATGGTGATACATTCCGCCTGCCACACTGCCTTCCGTATTCTGTCATACCTTTTTGCGCCCATGTTCTGTCCCGCAAATGTGGACAGCGCCAGTCCCAGCGACGAAAATGGCTGGAATACTATGCCCTCCACCTTGCCGGTGGCTGTGTATGCCGCCATGACCGCCGGGCCATATCCATTGATAAGTGCCTGAAGGAGTGAACATGATATGGATATCATGGAGGTCTGAACCGCCATAGGTATTCCGATCCTGAAGTCCTCCTTCATGATCCTGTGGTCGACAACAAAGTCTTCACGCCCGAGCCTGAAATACGAATTGCTCTTCACTGCATATATTATCGAGCCCACACCAGACACGATCTGACTGAAGACTGTAGCATATGCAGCCCCGGCAACTCCCATATCCAGATATACAACAAGTATAATGTCAAGCACCGCATTTATGACCGAAGCTATTATCAGGAAGATGAGCGGAGTCCTTGAATCACCGAGCGCACGGAGTATCGATGATATTCCGTTGTATACCGCCACCGCCACAGTGAAGGCACATGTTATCTTCATATACGTGTAAGCATATGGTACCGTCTCAGCAGGGGTGTTCATGAGTCTTATGAGCGGCCCCGTCAGGCAGAATCCCAACACGCTCATCAGGATTCCGACTGCCAATATCACATACACAGCATTTGCAATGGCCTTTTTCACCATATCATCCTGCTTTGCTCCAAAATACTTAGATATGACCACGCCTATTCCCGCTGCCATTCCGCTACACAAAGAAAAGAACAGGAAGCTTATCATTCCAACCGATCCGACTCCTCCAAGGGCATTTGCCCCAAGGTGCCTTCCGACAACCACTGAATCCACCACACTGTAGACCTGCTGAAACAGGTTGCCTATGAGCAGAGGAATCGAGAACTTCATGATAAGCTTCAGACTGTTCCCTTCCGTCATATCCATCACATATTCTTTTTTGTCTGCATGCGCTGCTGATGCTGCGCCATTCAATACTTTCTCCACTATGTACACCTCTTACCAGTAATATATTCCGTGCTTTTGCCCAACATAGCTTCGTAGTATCTTCTTTATAAATCTAATGCCTTTTAACCCGTGAATGTCATCATAACACATGCAAAATAATTAGCAACAGTTAATTAGCTAATATCCTGTTTCCAGTGAATTTAATTCTCCACATAATCGATGTAGTCGCTCTCATCAGCAAATAACTGATACTGTCCGTCCACATATCCCATATATCCATCTGACACAAAATATCCTTTTATCATGATCACGCCTCCTGTACACTTTAACTTCCAAGCTTCAAGCCTCTATCAAGCTCCTTAATATGGCTCTATCTTATCTTGTCAAGTGTCCAAAAAAGCGTACACAAGGTTTCATTTATTTTTCTCAAGTACCGACGCAAATCCGGGCTTGAAGATAAGTGACACGACATATATAATGTATATAATTTTGAAAAATTTCTGCCATGTTATCATGGCACCAAGGAGGAAATATGTACTACGGCGCACTTGAAGCCGGTGGCACAAAGATGGTTTGTGCCATAGGCGATGCAGACAAGAATATAATAGACAGAATATCCATACCGACGGGCACACCTGACCAGTCCGTGCCGGCCATGATAGATTACTTTAAGAAATATGACATATCCGCTCTCGGAATCGGTACATTTGGCCCGGCCGACGTCAATCCCAATTCCCCTACCTACGGCTCTATCATGAGGAGTCCAAAGAAGGCTTGGGAGGGATTCAGCCTTTACAAAGCCTTTACGGATGCGCTTGGCTGCCTGGTTGTGGTAGACACCGACGTAAACGCAGCAGCATGGGGTGAATACCTGTACGGAGCACTGAAAGGACTCAACTCGGGAATGTACCTCACTGTTGGAACGGGCATCGGCGGAGGCATAATATCCGATGGCAGACTCATTCACGGCATGGAACACCCGGAGACAGGCCACATCCTCATCCCCAGACGAACCGGTGATGACATCCCATGTACCTGCCGCTTCCACCAGAGCTGTGTGGAGGGACTTGCAGCCGGGCCTATGCTTGAGCGCAGAACCGGAATGAAAGGCAAAGACATCCCAGCCGACTCACCGGTGTGGGATCTTGAAGCATTTTATATAGCTGAGGCACTGGTCAACTACACCATGTGCTATTCCGTTGAGAGGATCGTCCTCGGCGGCGGAGTCATGGACAACAAATTCCTGTTCCCTATGATCCGCAATTACTACACCGAACTGCTGTCAGGTTACATCGACATGCCACAGGTCAAGGACACTGACACATACATTGTTCCCGCAGGGCTTGAGGGAAATCAGGGCATCATAGGTGCAATGAACCTGTTCTGATACACACGTTTGTCCACAAAAAAACAGTTTCACCGATCGACTGGTGAAACTGTTTTTCTTTTCTATGCTGTTGCCTTCTCGTACTCCTCAAAGGTCTTATCCATGATAACCTTGTACTTGTCATACTCGGTCTTGTTGTAGAAGCACTCCTCTGAAAGACTCTTGATACCAAACTCCTCGAACCACTCTTCCTTGAGCTTGTTGAACAGAACCTCCTTCTTTGGTCCTGTGATGGTCTCCAGATGCCACAGGCTGAAGTGTAGTGCATAGTTGATGTAATCCTGCTCATACTCCCAGAAATTGCCGTGGGCTTCAAGCGCCGCCTTGAGTGCCACAAGAGCCTCGTGGAAACACTGCCATGACTTCTCTCTGGTGTTGGACAATGACTTAGGATTGTTCCGTCTCTGGTGTGCAAGCACCTCGTCTACTATCTCTATATTTGTTGCAAATGCTATCGCGGAAAATACGAACAGCATATCATTCGAAGTTCTGAGCTGCTGGAATCTGAAATGATTCTCCTCAACATATTCCCTGCTGAAGAGCTTATCCCATGCCCATCCAACAAATACCTTAAATATATTTCCCGTGAAATTACGGAAATACATTGGTCTGTACGGTGGAAGCTCCTTCTCGTGAAGTGTCCATCTGACCTGAACAAATTCCTGAAGATCCTCTCTGTACTGATCTGATCTGAACACAACTACCTGAGCTCTGGTCTCGTGAGCCTTGCTCCATGCCTTTTCCAGCATGTCCGGCTCAAAGAAATCATCGGAATCCAGAAATGAAAGATACTCTCCGGTCGCGATCTCAAGACCTTTGTTTCTCGCTGCCCCGGCTCCGGCATTTGCCTGCTGTATGACCTTTACACGCTGATCCTTCGCCTCATATTCCTTCAATATCGCCAGAGAATCATCTGTGGATCCATCATCCACGCAAATGATCTCTATATCCTTAAGTGTCTGACCGACTATGCTGTCCATGCACTGGCGCAGATAATCAGACACATTGTAAACAGGAAGAATAACTGATACCTTTGTACCCATAGCTTTACCTCTATTTGTTTCGACTAAATAAACTCTTGATCTTTCTAGGTATGAACATAATGACCGCACCGATCCTGAATGTAGGTGTCTTCTTCACTCTGTCCAGATCTGCACGGGTCTGATGAACCAGACCACGGAGTCTCTTGACTTCTCTCTCAAGCTTGCGCTCACGATCTGTACATGCGATCCTTGTATAGTAGTAATCGTCAGGGGACTTGATGATAAACTGGATGTTCGCCCACTCAAGCTTTGTAAATATAGTCTGATCAAGCTCCTGCATCTCCATGGCTCTCTTGAACTCGGAGCTGTATCTTCTTATATAATCCTTCTTGAATTCAGGTCCGATTCTCCTGATTGTCTCGTTGTAATTGTGGTATTTCTTGAGCCAGTATACGCCTCTGAAACGCTCCCAGATCTCAGGATCCTTTACAAGTATATCTCTGATGTGATCATACTCCACATTGACACAGTATACCTTCTCTCTGCTGTGAACAGATGAATTCGGGTTATCTCTGCGGTTCATATAATATGGCTTATTCACTATCATGGCTCTCTTGGCATATATAAATGTCTGGAACCAGAAACCATTGTCCTGGAATGATGCTCCCGGAGTCTCGTTGTGTCTGATATGATACTCCTCTATGAAGCTTCTCTTATAGATTCCACTCCATGTGTTCATAATGAAACGGATCGCCCTTGGTGTCTCGCTTGGATTGAACACAACATTATAATCCTCTGCATTCGGTGACAGATGATTGTACACCAGAGTCATGTTGCCATTGTCATCGTTGCGCTTAAATCTATAGAAATCTGCCTTTACAAGGTCAAGGTCGTTCTCAACCGCCTTGTTGTACAGTTCCTCATACATATTAAGTG
>CAVCCL010000255.1:0-6155 GCA_963600665.1 Bifidobacterium catenulatum
GCGTCAATTCACCGGTCAGGGCATTTGGCTCGGTGGGGCGTACACCTGTATTCATGAAGAAAGCGAAGGGTTCGCATATATATGACGAGGATGGCAATTCCTATGTGGATTATGTCTGTTCCTGGGGACCGGGAATCCTGGGACATGCCGATGACAGAGTCATAGATGCGGTTAAGGCGGCTTGCGATGACGGACTTACATTTGGCGCACCGACAAGAAAAGAGCTTGAGATCGCAGAGCTGATAAATGAACTCATACCTTCAATGGAGCTGACCAGAATGGTCAATTCGGGAACAGAGGCGGTGATGAGCGCCCTCAGGGTGGCGAGGGGATTCACCGGCAGGGACAAGATAGTAAAGTTCCGTGGCTGTTATCACGGACACAGCGACGGACTGCTGGTAAAGGCAGGCTCGGCGGCACTGACACAGTCCATTCCAGACAGCCTGGGCGTCCCCAAGGCATACACCCAGCATACATTGGTGGCGGAGTACAACAATGAGGAAAGCGTAAAGAAGTTATTTGAGGCGGAGGGCAAAGACATTGCCGCAATCGTGGTTGAGCCAGTCGCAGCAAACATGGGAGTTGTCCCGCCGCATGAAGGATTCCTCCAGTTCCTCAGAGACATAACAAATGAATACGGCGCACTTCTTATATTTGATGAGGTGATCACAGGCTTCAGATTAAGCCTTGGCGGTGCTCAGGAATATTTCGGAGTAAAGCCCGATCTCACAACACTTGGAAAGATAGTGGGAGGCGGAATGCCGGTGGGAGCCTACGGCGGACGCCGCGATGTCATGAGCATGGTGGCACCACTCGGCGGAGTATATCAGGCTGGAACCCTGTCGGGCAATCCGATAGCCATGACAGCCGGACTCACAACGCTCCGCATACTCCAGAAGGAAAAAGATACTATATATCCTGCGATAGAAAAGAGCACAAGGCAGATAGCCGACACAGTCAGAATCACACTCGGCGACACAGTCCATGTCAACCAGATCGGCTCACTGATGAGTGTATTCTTCACAGATCAGGAAGTAGTGGACATGGACACATCAACATCCAGCGACACCGCAAGGTATGCAAAGTACTTCTCATACATGCTGGACAACGGAATCTACCTTGCACCATCACAGTTCGAGGCAATGTTCGTATCCTACGCACACACCCAGGAAGACATAGCCAAAACCTGTGAGCTGATAAAGAAGTATAAAGAGAATTAGAGAGACTTAATAGGTCAGAAGACGGCCCTTTGAAAAACAAGGAGGAAATATGAGAGATTTGGTTATTGTGGGCAGCGGTCCTGCGGGCCTGTCCGCCGCAGTCTACGCCAAGAGGGCGATGATGGACGTGGTTGTGCTGGAGAAGGAGGCATTCTCCGGTGGACAGATAGTGAATACAGAACAGGTGGACAACTACCTCGGACTGCCGGGTATAAGTGGCTTTGACATGGGTATGAAGTTCAGGGAACACGCAGATACATTGGGCGTGGAGTTTGACGACAGAGAGGTGACAGCCATCGAAGATCATGGCGATCACAAAAAGGTTAGCCTTGAGGATGGCAGCAGCATAGAGACAAAGGCAGTACTGATAGCCACAGGCGCAAAGCACAGAAAGCTTGGCGTTCCAGGAGAGGAAGAATTCGCAGGTGCGGGAGTTTCATACTGCGCCACATGCGACGGAGCATTTTTCAAGAACAAAGAAGTTGCAGTTGTAGGCGGAGGCAACATAGCCCTTGAGGACGCACTGTATCTGTCAAAGATGTGCAGCAAGGTGCATCTGATCCACAGGAGAGATGAGTTCAGAGGCGAGAAGATACTCGGAGCGCAGGTGCTTGAGACTGAGAATATAGAATTCCATCCATTTGCACAGGTGACGGAGATAGGTGGAGCGCCTGGTAAGCTGGAGCTCAAAGTCACAGTTAAGACACCGAAGGCAGAGGATGGACAGGCAGACAGCGATTTCACACTTCCGGTAGCCGGTGTATTTATAGCAATAGGTACAAGTCCGATTACGGATTTCCTCGGTGACGTTGTGAAGCTTGACGATGCTGGTTATGTTGTAGCGGGCGAGACTGGACAGACCAGCACACCGGGAATATTTGCCGCGGGCGATGTGAGGACCAAGGCGGTGCGCCAGGTGGCGACAGCAGTGGGAGACGGAGCAGCAGTTATCCATTATGTTGAGGAATATCTGAACGGATTAAAGAATAATAGATAACGGGAATATCTAAATGGATAAAAATGGAACCGATGATGAGAATATCTCACGACAGCAGAGAGATATAATCATAAAAAGATAAATATAATAACTGGAAAGTAATTGGCACGGAGAGAAAGCAAGAACGTCAATGACATAATTGCTTTTTCTCCATGCCAAAAAAAATAAAACTAATTCATACTAAATCTATAGGTAAAATATAACAATAAACAGGAGGCGGACAAATGTTAATATCATCAAAGGGACAATATGCACTTAGACTTATGGTAGATATATCGATAAACAGCGGCAGCACGGTTACAGTCAAGGCTGTGGCAAGAAGATGCGGACTGTCGGACAAATATCTGGAGCAGGTTACATCATCTCTGCTCAAGGCCGGATATTTAAAGAGTGTGAGAGGCCCGAGGGGCGGTTATCGCCTGAACATGCCGGCGGAGGAGATCACAGTTGGTATGGTGCTCAGAGCAATAGAGGGCAGGATATCACCGATCGACAACAGAGTTGATGAGGATGGCGATACCAACATGGTCATGAACGATGTCATCGGAGAGGTGTGGGATGACCTTGAGGCTGCCATCAACAATGTGCTTGACAATAAAACAATCGCCGATCTCACCCAGGAGTACAGTGACAGGATCGGATACATGTATTCTATATAAATCATTGAAACTGTATGGATGGAGGGGGAGTCCCCTCCACCATTCTATGAAAAGTCAAAGAATAATATAATTCACCATTCTATATTAGTCTAGGTCTATCTAAGGCAGAAATAACCTGAGCCAAAGTTATATCATTTATAATAAATAAGAGGAAATCTACTTTAAATCCATATACCATAGTTTAAAACTATGGACAATCCACTAATAATAGAATTATACAGTCTGATAAAAAAATAATATTATAGGGAAGGTCGACGAAGACATATAAATATGCAGTAAAATGGCGGCTCGGCAGGACAAAAACAGGAATGTCAGAACGCAATTTATACACTTAGGAGCAAATTTGGCAAAAAAAGAGGTTGACAGGAGCCCCTATAGAGGCTATAATCCTAAAACATATAAAACATATCAGATTACTAGGAATTACAACTGGTGGGTTGTAGGAAAGGGAGGCTGGCATGGGAATCATTCAGATAGAACATGTCTCCAAGACATTTAACACAGGAAATGGCACTATCAATGCCCTGAGAGATGTATCTCTGGACATTGAGGCAGGCGATATATATGGAATCATTGGAATGTCGGGAGCCGGCAAGAGTACACTGGTAAGGTGTATCAATCACATAGAGGTTCCGACAGAGGGAAAGGTCATAGTGCAGGACAAGGATCTGGGAACATTATCCCAGAAGGAGCTCAGGAAGCAGAGAGAACACATCGGAATGATATTCCAGCATTTCAATCTGCTCATGCAGAAGTCGGTGCTTGACAATGTATGTTTTCCACTGTTCATCCAGGGAAAGTCAAAGCCGGATGCGAAAAAGAGAGCATATGAGCTTCTTGACATCGTAGGACTTAAGGACAGGGCAAAGGCTTATCCGGCCCAGCTCTCAGGTGGACAGAAACAGAGAGTTGCGATAGCCAGAGCGCTTGCGTCTGATCCGCAGATACTTCTCTGTGACGAGGCGACCAGCGCACTTGATCCGCAGACTACATCATCCATACTGGAATTGCTTAAGGACATCAATAGCAGATTCGGTATCACGATAGTTGTCATAACACATCAGATGGCGGTTGTCCGTGAGATATGTAACCAGGTGGCTATCATGAAAGATGGTCAGGTGGTCGAACACGGAAGGACAACGGATATATTTGCACATCCGAAGTCAGACGTGGCAAAGGAACTTCTCAGCAAGGATGAGGGCAGCGATGCAGAGAAATCCTGGGCGGGAACTACAGAGAGCATCCAGAACGGAACAAGAATCCGTATCGTATACACTGAGAATTCGGCATTTGAGCCGGTCATAGCCAATATGATCCTGAAGTTCAGGGAGCCGATCAACATTCTCAAGGCATCCACGAAGAACGTGGGAGGAGTTGCCAAGGGTGAGATGATACTTGAATTGCCAAAGGGTTCGGCAAATGTATCCGCCATGGAAGACTATCTCAGAGAGCGCGGACTTGAACTTGAAGAGCTTGACAGCAATGTGACAGGAGGTGACGGACATGTGGACTGAACAGGTCAGAGAGATGATACTTAACGGAATCCTTGAGACGCTCTACATGACGGTGGTCTCAACGGTATTTGGATACATATTCGGACTTCCGATGGGAGTTCTCCTCTGTGTCACCGACAAGGACGGACTCAAGCCAAATGCAGTTCTCTACAAGATACTGGATTTCATTGCAAACATCGTCCGAAGCGTACCATTCCTGATATTGCTCATACTGCTGATACCATTTACAAGACTGATACTCGGCAAGAGCTACGGCTCAACGGCGACCATCGTTCCGCTGACAGTCGCAGCCATACCATTTATAGCGAGAATGGTTGAGTCATCACTTAAGGAAGTTGACAACGGAGTTGTTGAGGCAGCCAGAGCCATGGGAGCATCCACCATGAGGATCATAATCAGGGTGCTGCTCGTTGAGGCGAGGACTTCACTCATCACAGGAGCAACGATAGCGATAGGAACTATCCTTGGATATTCAGCTATGGCAGGTGCCGTAGGTGGAGGCGGTCTGGGAGATATCGCAGTCCGTTACGGATATTACAGATATCAGACAGACATAATGATCGTCACGGTCATACTGCTTATAGTGATCGTGCAGGTATTCCAGTCAGTCGGAATGCTCATAGCAAACAAGCTTGACAGAAGAAAATAATATAATGAAGCACGCTGATGCGTGCGTAGGTCATCGCGCATACGCACGACGACATATGGTATTTTGATGACAGACGGCAGGGACTGGTCATCCCGACAAGCCGGTCATCTTAAATATAAACACATTTCAAACAAATCTAAAAAGGAAGAAAAATGAAAGAGAGGTAATATCAATGAAGAAGACATTTAAGAAGTCAGTAAAGAAGTTATTTGCAGCGGTTCTCGTGGGAGCATTATCAGTGAGCGTACTCACAGCCTGCGGTTCATCAGATGACAGCAAGAGCACAGAGGGAACATCAAGCGATGCAGAATTAAAGACGATCACAGTTGCAGCTTCAGCAACACCACACGCAGAGATCCTCGAGTATGCCAAGACAGCACTCAAGGAGAAGGGCTATGACCTTCAGGTCACAATATTTGACGACTATGTAAAGCCAAATGAGGTAGTAGAGAGCGGCGAGTTCGATGCAAACTACTTCCAGCATGTTCCATATCTTGAGAGCTTCAATGAGGAGAAGGGAACACACCTCGTAGTTGCAGGCAAGATCCACTATGAGCCATTTGGAATCTACCCAGGTACAAAGAAGAGCCTTGACGATATCGCTGACGGCGATTCAATCGCAGTTCCAAACGATACAACAAATGAGGCAAGAGCACTTCTTCTGTTACAGGACAATGGAATCATCAAGCTCAATGACGGCGCTGGTATCAATGCAACAGTAAATGATATCGCAGAGAATCCTCACAACATCAAGATCGTAGAGCTTGAGGCAGCACAGGTAGCAAGAGTAGTTGACGAGACAGCATTTGTCGTACTGAATGGTAACTACGCACTTGCAGCAGGCTTCTCAGTTGGCAAGGATGCACTTGCATACGAGCAGAACGATTCTGAGGCAGCAAAGACATATGTAAATGTAATCGCAGTCAAGGAAGGCAATGAGAACAGCGATGCGATCAAGGCACTTGTAGATGTACTCAAGTCAGATGATGTGAAGAATTATATCAAGGACACCTATGACGGAGCAGTTCTTCCATACGAGGAGTAATCGTTAGAAACAAATATGTCATTTGCCTGCGGGCTATAATAAAAGGATCAGATTTTGGCAAGGCTGAGATC
>CAVCCL010000256.1:0-2250 GCA_963600665.1 Bifidobacterium catenulatum
AATGCGGAAGATGGGACTTGAACCCACACGGTATTGCTACCACAGGCACCTGAAGCCTGCGCGTCTGCCAATTCCGCCACTTCCGCATGTTCACAACGAACGTTAATATAATATACTGTTTGCTTTGGTATGTCAACCACTTTTTTTGCATTTCCGCAAGCATTTTCCCATAAAAAAGGGAAACCCTATATACCACATTTCCATGCATGTATATAGGGTTTCCCACAAATATATCTACCGCTTGTTATTACCTAACATATGCCATTACTTTTTGCTCTTGGCACTGGCGATCTTGGAGTATGCTGACTGAGCAGCTAATCCACCGTCGTTAACTGCCACTGCAGCAACCTTGTAATAGTATGTCTTGCCCTTTGCAGCCTTCTTGTCTGTAAAGCTGCATGATGATGTTGTACCGATCTTAGTGTACTTACCATTCTTCTTGGTTGCGCGATATACTACGTAGTTCTTCGCACCTGTCACGCTACTCCACTTTACTGTGATCTTCTTGGCTCCGGTGTTGGATGCACCCGACATCTTTGGTGTACCTACAGCATGTGTATACACTGCCTTATACTGCTTTGCAGCTTCATAATCGATGCTGCAGTTAACCCCGCTGACATTTGTCGATGGCTGTATAAAATATGTATACTCAAGCTTGGTCGTGAGCTTGCGGTCACTGAAGTTTGTTGACTTTGTCTGTCCCAGCCACTGGGTCGTGCCGAGAACAGGGTTCATTCTGTATACTGTGTAAGAATCTGCACCAGGCACCGCTGACCATGTAACTCTGACCTCGGATGTGGACTTTCTCACAGCCTTTACATTCTTAGCAAGAGGGATATAGTTGACGCTGACGGATGTCATCTCGCCCTGCTTCTTACCCTTGTATGGCACTACGTATGCAGAGTAATACTTAATACCCTTACTGCTGCTTCCTGTATTCTTGAACTTGTATGTATTTCTGGCTGCAGATTTGATCACTGCAACCTGCTCAAGCTTATTTGTGTAGTTATTTCTTGCAAATATCTTGTAGCCTGAAGCTCCCCAGACTCTGTTCCACTTGAGATTGGTGTATATCGTCAGATTTTTCTTGTCTTTGCTTGCAGATACTGTGGATGAGACAGCCTCAAGCTCTCTCACGCTCTCTGTGTATCCGGTCTGGAGCCATTTGTATGTCACGTTCTCACAAATGACCTTTCCACCTGAAACGCTCTGGCTCTTAAGCTTGAATGAATACTCAGCGTCAGATGCAAGTCCCTTGATGGTACATGATGTTCCCTTTGTCGCAACGACTCTCTTATATCTGTCTCCCGATATATCGGATCTCATATACCACACTTCATACATATTTGCTCCGGCTGCCTTATCCCATGTGAGCTTTACTGAGCTCTTTGTGTTCTGAACCGCTGTGAGCTCTGTGCTACCCATGAGTATCTTTACGCCGCGGACCTCACTTGCAGTTCCCTTTGAAACCGCTCTGGTCGAGGCATCATAATACTTTGGAACTACCTTGTAGTAGTATGTCTTTCCAGCCTTAACTGTTGTATCTGTATACTCCGGTGTGTATATCGTCTTTATCTTCTTAAAGCCCTTTGTCTTTGAAGTTGAACGATACAGATCGAACTGATTTGCAACGCCGTAATCGCTTACCGTTATATCAGCCCCCTTTGTGCCTCTCTCAACTGAGAGCCACGCTGTTCCGACCTTGTAATCCACCTTTGCCACGGACGATGCAGCTACTACCTTGGATGTCTTATTGTATGCGTCTGTTCCGGTTACAACCTTTACCATATAGTAATAGGTATTTCCAGCTTTGACATTATAATCATAATACCATACACCGGAAGTTCCGTAACTGTAGCCGGAGTTTGACTCAATCTTCGTAAAGCCGCCTGACGGCTTTGTGGATCTGTACACCTCATACCAGATATCATTCTGTGTATAACTTTCAAATGGGAACGATACAGATATTCCACCTAATTTTCTATATCCGGTATCACCTGTAGAATATAATGCATATCCTGAAGGTTTATCACTGCTGCTAAACTTAGGCGCTGCAAAATATCTCTTTCCTGACTCCTGTGACACCGTCTGTCCATTGTCATCCCTGACTACCAGCTTAAACTGATACGTCGCACCGGCAACTCCTCTGAACTCCGTATCCACATACCAGCTTCCGTCATATTCATCCCCTGTCCATGATCTGTACTCTGCTCCATTCACATAGAGAGTGGCCTCTGTTCCATATCCCGA
>CAVCCL010000257.1:0-5504 GCA_963600665.1 Bifidobacterium catenulatum
CTCTCACACAGTGCTTGATGTGTCCTTCAAGGACCACCTGGCCAGCTTTGTGAAGAGCTGATTTTGCTGCATTTATCTGGGCAAGGACATCCTCACATGGAACGTCCTCGTCTATCATTTTATCTATTGCCTGAACCTGTCCTATGATTTTTTTGAGTCTGCGGTGAAGATTATCCGCATCCATACACTGTCTCATATATAACATCCTCCTTCGATTCGATCACGCTGATACTCTAGGGGGTATCGGTATTACAAATTATCATACTTTATATTTTGACAAAAATCCAGCGCTATATTATCTTTAATACAGAATAAACAGGAGATGACTATATATATGTCAGGGGAAAAATCAGTGGATGTTGAAAAAATAACTAATAAGGAAAAAGTCCTTGAGCCGGCTCATATCAGAAGTGTGATCTTGCTTGCGCTGTTCAGCTTTGTATTTCTGGGTGTGGAATTCTTCTTTGACAGCAGGGCCGCAGAGGTGGTGGACGCCAGAAGAGTTCTGCTGTATCAGAGTGTGATATTGCTTGCCAGTGTGGCAGGACTTTTCATATATGCACTTCTTGAGAGATTTGCAGGTAGAAAGATCAGGCAGATAACAATTATTGCTTTGGATATAGTGGGAATTGCCTCCCTCGCGGCAATAATATTGGGCGCTGGCAAATGGATACTGGTATATGGTATTACATTCTTTATTGCATGTGGTGTTATGGGTGGATGCGTGTATCATGACGTGAGCCGTGATTATATGGACAGAAAGCATCTGACAGTCACCGTGGGAATATCATATGCACTTGGACTGCTTCTGCAGTACGTCAATTATAATCTTATAGACAGTGTGATCCTGCGTCTGGTTATGTTTGCATTGTCAATAGTGGCAAGTGCTGTGATATTTTTTCTGGATAGTAAAGCATATGCAGAAATGGCAGGAGACACATATAAGGCAGATGAGCAATACACACAGGATTGCAAAGAAAAATGTGATAATATAACCTCTGACGGCAGATCAGTGGCTGTAGCACTTGTGATGGTTGTTCTTCTTATGACATTTATCTTCTCCGCACTGGACAATGTTGTAACCTTGGTACATGCGGAGGGTGGAGCTGATGTGGGCCAGTGGCCGAGACTGTTCCTGGCTCTCAGCGGAGTTGCTGCGGGGTTTCTGTTTGATATAAAGGATCAGCGGTTCATGAATCAGATGATGTACTGCGTTACGGCGCTGTCGGTCATAGCCATGCTTATCATAGAATTTGGAGGAGCTTTTATCATAGGGCTTATCGTGTTCTATCTCGCAGCAGGATTCTTTGTAGTGTATTTCACAACTGGCTTCATAAATGTATCCTACGGAATGAGATGGCCGGCGCTTTGGACCGGTGCCGGAAGGGCGGTCAACAACATTGGTGCGGGTATTGTGGGAATAATATCATATATGCTGATAGATCCACCCGGTATCATGGTTATGAGCGTAGTGGTTATATTGCTGCTCGTACTTATAAGTATTGCAGTATTTGTGCTTGAAAATCTTCAGAAGAAGCAATATAGACGGTATGATGATGAAAAAGTGATGGAATCAGTGGAAAACTCTAACGCAAGAGTTGAGGTTGATTTTGAACGATTTGCAGATACGCATCATCTCACGGGGCGTGAGCGAGAGGTATTGCAGAAGCTTCTCATATCTGACGGCAGTGTGCAGGATATAGCGGATGAGCTCTACATATCAAGAGCTTCCCTTTATAGACATATATCATCCATGAATGAAAAGACAGGAACAAAAACCAGGGTAGGCCTTATACAGTATTACTATGGATGGTATGAGGAATGATGGTTGCGTTAGAGTTAATCACTATGGGAGTTTAAATGCACCAAATTGAAAATGCATATAGATTAGATAAAAGTGATAAATAAATGCAAAATTGAATATATAACATATAATGAGACATATGTAACGTTACGAAAACGACAGCAGATGACTATAATCTATGACATGAAACAACAGGTGAGATAAGTATTTTGCCTGTAGACGAAGAATATCATAGAAGGGGGAATGACTATGAAGCATTTCAGAAGACTGACATTTCTGCTGTCGTTTATTTTTATTCTGACGGCGGGCGGTGTCACGGCGATGGCCGCAAACAATGGTCCGTGTGAGGATGAGGAATGGAGCTTTGCATATGTTGAGTTCTACAATCCGGATAATAACGAAGCGATATATGTGTACAGCTTCAGGACTCCTCAGGCAGGAACAACTACCAGTGCCAAAGGTGCGGTGTATGACAAGAGTACGAACACTTTGACACTCACCAATTGTAATTTGCCGGATTACAGGGTCGTTACCAATATGATGGGCGATGATTTTAAGATCAAGCTCGTGGGAACGAGTCATGTAAGTGCATTGTATGCATGGGGAGATGGATATGGCGGTTCTGTGGAGATCGTTGGTGACGGTAAATTGTATGTCAACGAGAAGCAGAAGTCAACTGACGCAATAGTTTTACAGCCGGAGGGAACAAGATCATACTTCAAGATAAGCGGAAATGCTGAGGTACACGCATTTGCTGGGAAGACGGATGGCAACCTTGTTCTTGCGATGAACACAACAGTTGCAGATTGTTTTGTTGTAAATGGTCTGACCGGTCTTCAGAAGACACAGGCAACCAGAATGAATTATGAGCAGATACAGAGCATAGAGATTGATCTGAGCGGTGAAGGTGACATTTGTCAGGTGTACAAAAAAGCTGATGATGAGAAATTGTATACTGTGACGGAGGGGGTGCGTACCGAGTATAATCCAGATGGAACGATAAAGGCAGAGAATGTGCGTATATATACAGAGTATGAGCTCATGCCTATACCAGGAAACGATGGAAAGTATTATATGCATGAGCTGAAGACTACAGAGGGTACATTCAACGCTGAGGAGTGTGGTTATATCGATACTAAAGAATCGGTTGCCGGATATTCTTTCAGATCCTCTTCACCTGCATATGTGTACATTGAGGAGAAGACGGGCGATAAGTGTGTATTTTTATATAATTCAATAGATAATAACTACAAAGATTATGCATATTTCAAATATGACATAGCAGGTGTACTTGGCGATGTGACAGACAAGTATGGAAATGTGTCATCATATTGTATGGTGGAGAAGTCAGAAGACAATGTTTCATTTACAAGAGACCAGTATTACAGCAATGAGTATATGCTGTCACAGGGTTACAAGGCATCCGGTGAGCTTGAATATATAAAGAACACTTACGTGGTGTATAGCAATGCCGAATCAGGCGTCCTCACAGCAAAGGCGGCTGTATGTAAGCACGCCACAAAGGTGAACACTGTGACAACAAAAGCAACAATGTCGAAGGCCGGCGTCATCACCACGACGTGTAAGTCATGCGGCAAAAAGCTTTCAACATCCAGAATATCCAAGGTGTCTACAGTTAAGCTTAATGCGGCTTCGTATGTATATAATGGAAAGGTCAGAACACCGGCGGTTACAGTAAAGGATGCCGCTGGAAATACTCTGACAAAGAATAAGGATTACAAGGTCACCTACAGTGCGGGGAGAAAAAATGTAGGAAAATATTCGGTAAAGGTCACATTGTGCGGAAGTAAATATAAAGATTCGAAGACAATGTATTTCACCATCAACCCGAAGGGAACAGCCATTGCTGCGGCTGCGTCCGGCAAGGGCAGTATGACAGTCAGATGGAACAGGCAGATGACACAGACAACGGGCTACCAGTTACAGTATTGTGCAAATAAGAACTTCAGGAGTGGCACAAAGGTAAAGACTGTAAGCAAGAACAAGACTATCAGAACAAGTGTCAGGAAGCTTGCGAGCGGAAAGACATATTATGCACGCGTGAGAACATACAAGACAGTAAAGGTAAATGGAAAGTCAGTGACATTTTACTCTGCGTGGAGCAAGGCGAAATCGGTTAAAGTAAAATAGCTTAATTACATCCTTTTGAACAACAGGGCGTATACAGAACATAACAACAGTTTTGTATACGCCCCACTTTTTGTGTGCAAAAATGGCAGATGGTATTATAATATACAAAGGCGATGTGAAGCTTCAGCCATGAACAAAGATGGGGGAGGCTTCAGTATACAGACAGGAGTTATTATGAAGAAAATACTTGTGGCGGTTGACTCGTTCAAGGGAAGCATGACGAGTCTTGAAGCGGGAAATGCCATAGAAAAAGGAATAAAGTCCATATTGCCGGATGCAGAGATAAGGGTTCGTCCGGTGGCGGATGGCGGTGAGGGCACAACGGAGGCTCTTATATATGGAAGAGATGGTGTCAGCAGGGAGAAATGTTCTGTGACCGGGCCGCTTGGTGATAGGATCACTGCGGAATATACGATATATGATACCGCAGACGGGCGGACTGCTGTCATGGAGATGGCGGCTGCCGCAGGACTTCCGCTTGTCCCGGAGGGTCAGAGAGATCCGATGCACACGACAACCTACGGTGTCGGTGAGATGATAAGGGATGCGATCGCAAAGGGCTGTGAGAGATTTATCGTCGGAATCGGAGGAAGCGCGACAAATGACGGTGGCATTGGAATGCTTCAGGCACTTGGATTTTCCTGCCTTGATGCGGATGGGAAGGATGTGCCATATGGAGCGGCGGGGCTTGGCGTATTGGATCGGATTGTTATTCCGAATGGAATGAGTGACTGTGAAGATTCTGAATTTGCAGCCAGATTATCGCACTGTACATTCAGTATTGCCTGTGATGTGACAAATCCCCTTGTGGGGGAGCTTGGTTGCAGCCGTGTATTTGCACCACAGAAGGGTGCGGATGCGGAGACTGTTGAGCTCATGGATGGGTACATGAAGCACTATGCTGATGTTGTAGAAAGATCTGCTGAGGGAAAGTCTGACAGATACACCCCTGGTGCTGGCGCAGCGGGCGGACTCGGATATGCATTCCTCATGTTCCTCGGCGGAAAACTTATGCCGGGAATAGACATAGTTCTGTCTGAGACAGGGCTTGAGGAAGATGTAGAATGGGCGGATACCGTCATAACCGGTGAGGGCAGGATAGATGCCCAGACCATGATGGGCAAGACCCCGTCGGGAGTTGCGAGCCGTGCAAAGAAACACGGCAGATATGTGATAGCGATAGGTGGCTGTCTTGGAGATGGCGCGGAGAAATGTGTAAAAGAAGGCGTGTTCAACGAGTGCTATGCGGTAAACAATGTGCTTGGGATAGATGACAGTGACCCGGAGCAGGTAAGACTGGCTATGAAGCCTGAAAATGCCGTGGTGAATCTGACGACGTGTGCCGCAAAGATCACAGAACTCAAGGAGCGGATGTTGGCGCATGTGTGCAGACCTGCACGGCTTAAATAGATATGGTATTTTAAGGAGAATTCAATAAGCATGACAGTCGAACAATTAGAAAAAGAACTAGAAATTATGGAGATTCCACAAGAATTATATTCAATAATGGTGGGAGGCTTGCCAAATGAAAAATTATGCATTGCAAAGG
>CAVCCL010000258.1:0-17427 GCA_963600665.1 Bifidobacterium catenulatum
GCTCTCACCGGTATACTCTACACTCTCAGGTATTCCTGTTATGACTGCATCTGTAAAGTCTGCCTTTGTTATCTCAAACTCAGCCACACACTGACCTGTGTAATTTCCACGGCCTGTGATAGTTGCCTTTGCCTTTCTTGAGTCTGTTGTAACACTTACATTGTCGCTGTATGTGACGTCATAATCACTGCCCTCTGTCAGAACTATCTCTCCGTTCTTGACTGTGACCTTAGGACTGTGGGCTGTTCCGTCATATACAACAGACGCTATAGGTGAGACCTCACACTTGCTTATATCCATGGCGGATATGGTAAATGTCTCTGATGCTGTTCCTGTGTAATTGTGCTTACCTGTTATCGTCACTGTGGCTGTACCCTTATCGGTATTTCCACTGTAGTCAACATCATACTCAGTGTCTGCGATCTGCTTTCCACCTAATGTAACTGTTATCTCCGGTGTAAGCGGAGCTCCGGTATACACCTGATCTGCAACAGTAATCTTTGCTGCACTTATGGATCTTGCTGCGATCTTGAAGGTCGTCTTCACTGTTCCGGCATAGTTGCCCATACCCTTTACAGTAACCGTTGCTGTTCCGGCATCGGTATTGTCAGCATATGCCACTGTGTAATCTGTTCCCTCTATAAGCTTTGACTGTCCCAGATATACTGTCACTGCCGGCTTAAGCGCAGCACCTGTGTATGTCTGATCGGCAACCGTGAGCTGGGCATCTGTGATATCTGCCGCAGTGATCGTGAACTTGCCTGTAACTGTTCCCTTATAGTTTGAACTGCTTCTGGCTGTGAGAGTTATCTCTCCACTGCCTACATTTATATTGTTGCTGTATGTAACGTCAAAATCTGTTCCAGGCTCTATGCTGCCGCCAGCCAGAGTGATTCCTGTCACTACAGGCTTGATCTCGCTTCCGGTATATCCGTAAGCGTCCTTCTCAAGCTCAAGGAATCCACCTGTCACATCGAGCTGTTCTATAGTAAATGATGTCTCTACGACTCCATGATACTCTCCGGCTCCTGTCACGATTATGTATGCCTTTCCGGCATTCACATTGCTCTGATAGCTTACTGTATACGCATCCTCTGGAAGCACCTCTCCATCCAGTGTAACTGATACAGCCGGTGTGATCTGCTTGCCATAGTTATATACAAATGGCCCCTTGTCTGTTATTGAGATGACCGCAGGTGTTATATCAATAACTCTCTCTGCTATCATGAATGTCTTCTGTACAGATCCGGTATAGTTGCCCTTTCCTGTGACAACCGCCTTTGCCGGCTTGTCTGCTGTTGACACCTCAATATTGTCGCTGTATACGACATCATAATCCGTGCCCTTCACAAGAGTTCTGCTGCCATCCTTGACTGTTATGTCAGGTGTAAGTGCCTTTCCTGTGTAGGTCTGTCCCGGAATATCGCTGACTGTACAATCCTCTATGCTCTTTGCTGTGATAGTGAACGTCCAGCTTGCTTTTCCCGTATAATTACCCTTTGCACTGAAGATGATATTTGCCTTGCTGCTGGCAGTAGATACATTCAGATTGTTGACATATTCAGTCTCGTAGTCCACACCATTTACAAGCTTAACACCGTCCACAGTGAGCACTGCCTGATCAAATGTAATAGCCTTTCCTGTGTATACGACTGAACTCTCCACGCCGTCTATCTCTGCATCTGTTATATCCTTCTGTCCAATTGTAAATTCTACACGTCTTGTTGTACTGCTGTCATAGTTACCCTTACCTCTGACGATGACTGCAGCCTTTGAATCTGTGGTCGATGCATTGACATTATTCTCATAGTCGACAGTGTAATCTGTTCCCTCTGTGAGAACCGCATCTCCATCCTTAACTGTTATGTCCTGTGTTATCTCAGATCCGGTGTATGTCTTATCTGCCACACCTGCAACCGTAATGCCCTCAGCATTTATACTTCTCGCATTTATGACAAATGTGCCGTCAAGCTCTCCGGTATAGTTGCCCTTACCTTTGATCTTGAATTTACCGGTTCCTGCATTTGTAACTTCGCCTTCTACATACTCTACTGTATAATCCTGACCCTCCACAAGTGTCTCGTCTCCAAGTACGACTGTGATCTTCGTGGTGAGCGGCTTACCTGTATAGCTCTGTGCCTGAGCACTTACCTTTGCTCCCGTGAGCGACTTCGCACCGATAGTAAAGAGAAGTTTTACCTCTCCTGTATAGTTACCTGTACCTGTCACCGTCACGCTTGCCTTATCGGAACACTCCACATTGCTGTCGTAGCTGAGTGTATAGTCGACATCCTTCTTGAGAATGACATTTCCGCTTCTGACAACCGGCTCAGGAGTTATCTCAGATCCGGTATAGCTGAACTCTGTCTGCTCAAGGCTTGCCCAGCTCTCCTCTATCTTCGCTGCAGTTATTGTCGCTGCGATATCAAAGCTTCCTGTAAAGTTACAATCAGCCTTTGCTGTAACTGTTATTGTTCCTGTTCCAACATTTGTCAGGTTCTTCTGTGTCACAGTAAAATCTGACATGTCTGTCACAGTGTACTTCTTGCCATCAACAGTGATGTCAAAGCTCTCCACTGTAAATGTCGTTCCAACCGGTGTGTACACCGCTGAATAAGGCTTAGATGCCACTGCCTTTGCAATAGACAATGGAAGTATCTTGAATGTCTTCTCGACAGTTCCTGAATATCCCTGTACGGCGATACCTGTAACTGTCATTGTCGCAGTTCCGACATTCACATTGTTTGTATAAGTTACCGTATAGCAGTCAGCGTCAAGCTTCACGCCATCCACAGTGACTGTTGCAGCCGGCTCTATCTTATCTCCCATGTGATATGTCTGATCTGCTATATCGGCAACATCCGCATCTGTTATCTTGACGATCTTCTTGGCAATATCAAATGTTGCCTTCACAGATCCCTTATAGTTGCCTGTTCCACTTATCTCAGCAACAGCCTTTGAATCTGTTGTTGTGACATTGATATTGTTGCTGTATGCAACGGTATAATCCGTTCCCTTTACAAGAGTGTTTGCACCGTCAGTTACAGTCACTTCAGGCTCAACAGCCTTTCCTGTATAGATCTGTGCGCTGATCGGCTGAACTGTGCAATCTGCTATATCCTTCTGCTCGATCACGAACTGAACTGTCTTCTCACCGGTGTAATTGCCCTTACCTGTGATAAGTATCTCTGCCTTGCTGTCAGTTGTGGAAGCATTTCTGTTATTTGTATATTTCACTGTGTAGTCAGCAGCAGTGAGCTTTCTGCCCGACACTGTAACTGCCAGTCCTGCAAATGTTATATCTGCGCCAGTGTATACCACACTGTCCTCAACGCCTGTTACAACTGCCTTGCTCACTGATGCAGGAACAATATTGAACTCGATCTTCTTTGTTCCGCTGTATACGCCCTTACCGGTTATGGTTATCGACGCCTTAGCTGAAGTCGTGCTGACATTCTCATTGTTATCATATGAAGATACAACATAGTCCTCACCCTCAACAAGCTCGGTGCCATCGTAGCTGACTGTTATATCCGGTGTTATCGCTGAGCCTGTGTATGTCTGATCAGCTATATCAGCCACATCGGCTCCGACAATATCTATAGCCTTTATCTCGAAGCTTCCTGTTGCGGTTCCATCGAAATTGCCATCCTCCAGAGCTGTTACCGTGATCTTAGCTGTACCAACATTGATGTTGTCAGCATACTCAACCGTGTAGCTTCCTGAAGGCACTGCCATTCCGTCCTTGCATGTAACTGTCACCGCAGGAGTCTGTGCCTTACCTGTGTATGTCACACTTGAAGCTGAAACTGTTGCACCTGTAATACTCTTCTTGTATATTGCAAATTTCTGTGTGAGCTCTCCTGTATAGCTGCTGTCCGCCTTCGGAGTGATAGTCACACTTCCATTCCCAACATTTGTATTCTCACCGTATGTGACATCGAAATCATCAAACGATGTTATTCTGTTGACGGTTCCAACCTTCACAGCCACAAGTGATGGCTTGATAGCAGTACCACTATATTCAAATGTGTCGCCTGATATAATCAGTGTATCACCTGATATGTCGTACTTGGTGATCTTGAATGTATATTCCTTTGTTCCCTTGTACTTGCCCACACCTGTTATGACAAGTGTTGCAGTACCGACCTCATAGTTGTCCTTGAAGGTATATGTATAATCACCGTTTGATCCGGCTGTCATCTCCTCGCCGTCATAGCTCAGAGTGAAGCTTGGTCTGACCGCCATGCCAAAGTTGTATGACTGATCCTCAAGTCCCGTCAAAGTGATCTTGTCACTTGTGCTTATGTCTATAAATTCCTTAGTAATATTGAAGTATTTGATGATCTGACCTGTATAATGATCACCACAGCCTGTTATGGTCACTGACGCTTTTCCGGCATCCGTGTTGTCTGCATACTCGACTGTGTAATCCTCATTCTCAACAAGCTTGATGTCACCGTTGTATATATTGATCTCAGGTGTTATAGCTGAGCCTGTCCACAACTGATCCGCTATAGCATCCATCTGACAGTTATACACATCTCTCTTTTCTATCTCGAAACGTATAACCTTCTGTCCTGTGTAATTTCCTATACCGGTTACAGTGATCGAAGCCTTCTCTCCTGAACCTGTTACCTCTATATTATTCGCATACTCAACAGTATAGTCCTTGTCTCTCTCCAGCTTGATAATTTCACCATTAACGTATCTGGTTACATTTATCACCGGCTCGATGGCCATACCTGTGTACATCTGTGACTGGTCGGCCTGGGTTATTCCCATTCCGCTTGAAGATGAAATGATTGAAACAGGTGTTATCTTGAAATACTTGACGATCTCGCCTGTATAATTATCATTTGCAGCCTTTATTACGACCTTGGCCTCATCGGTCACGTCTGTGTTGTTGCTGTACTCTACCGTATAGTCTACATCCTGCTCCAGCTCAACACTGCCATTCTTGATGGTGACTGCCGGCTCTAATGCCTCTCCTGTGTACTGGCTGTCGGATATATCTTTGACATCGCAGTCCTCAAGAGGCTTAGGTAAAATGTTGAACTCAAGAACCTTAGTTCCGCTGTATGAACCCATTCCTTCTATAGTAATAGTAGAAGTTCCTACCTTGTCATTGTTCTTTCTGTCGGTAACTGTGAAATCTGTTCCCTCTTTCAGAACGTAGCTGCCATTCTTAATGGTAAGCTCCGGCTTCACCTCGCCGCCGTTATAATACTGATCAGGTATATCCTCATATGTGAGTTTGCCCATATCACCTGACGGAGCAACTATAGTGATCTGGAATGACTTTGAACCGGAATAGTAAACCGATGCAGACATGGCAATGACTGTCCATGTTCCGGTCTCCTTGTAACTGAATGGGAATGTATAGTTTACTCCCTCAACCAATGTCATTCCATTGTATGTAATCGTTATATCCGGCTTTATGTTCTCTCCGGTATATTCATAACTGGACTTATTCACAGTCAGCTTTACATCGGCATCTGAGAATGACTTTGCAAGTATGTTAAATGATTTGTACACAGTACCCGCATAGTCTCCCATTCCTGTAAATGTAACCTTACCATTGTTGGTTCCCGGCACGATATTCTCGCCGTAAGCAACAGAGTAATCGGTTCCCTCCACAAGTGTCTTGCCGTCGTATGTCAATGTCACATCCGGCTTCAACTGCGCTCCGGTATATGTCATCGATGATATTGTGGAAAATTCCACATCATTCATGCTGATCTTAGATGTCTTTATCGCAAATGTACCTACACATGTTCCCTGGAAATTGCCGAGGCCCTTGATCATGACTCTGGCTGAATTTCCGATCTCCACGTTGTTCTCATAACCTGATATCTCGTAGTCAACGCCCTCCACAAGATCCGTATTGCTGAATGTGACCTTTGACAGGGTTGTGGTCACCTCAGAACCTGTGTACTCGGCGTCATCGGCAGTTATTACAGCTTTGGATATATCCGCTGCAACAATCTGGAACTCACACGGAACAGTTCCAGTGTAATTTCCAATACCTACTATATTAAACTTATGTGTTCCTACATTGTAATCCTTGGCATTCCAATACTCACTGAAGTCATATGAGAAATCCTGGGATAACTTAAGTGTAGTTCCAAGTTCCTTATCCTTGACAGAAATATTCTGTGGAGAAACCTGTATCGTTATGTTGTTTGCGGTGTTGAACACTGCATCATCAAAGGTTACGGAGAGATTTTCCGTGCTCCTAGGCTTGATGGTGAAGTTCACCGTCTTTGAACCCACATATGAACCAAGTCCTGATATAGTCAGTGATGGCTTAGATGTTGATGTGGATGCATTTGTATTGTTGGTGTAGTATGACACCTTATAATCCTTGCCCTCGACAAGTGTCGTGCCCTTATACTTAACCACCGGACTTGGAGTCTTGGCAGTTCCGTCATATACAAGGTCGTCATCCACCGTAACGTCAGCGTCTGCTATGCTGTATACCTCAGTTCCCTGATCCACGATCTGGAAAGTCTTGGTGACAGTTCCCTTGAATCTGGTAGGTGCTCCTGTTATTGTGACAGTCGCCGTTCCAACATCTGTATTGTTGGTATACTCAACCTTGTACTCATAGTCATTTGCACCCCACTCGTCTATGCTGTGCAGATACTTGTTGTTTGTCTTGTCCAGTATCTTAACAGCCGGCTTTATAGGTTTTCCTGTATATACAAATGTATCACCCTCCAGTGATATCTCCTGATCACTGAGGTTTGCAGCGCTGATTCCGTAGTATATGTAATACTCTCCGTCGCTACCGATCTTATAATTGCTGTTCTTTGCAGCGGAAACTACAACTCTAGGGCCGTCCCCAAGAGGATCCTCCACTACCTCTGACTCCTCGTCGTTGTTATAATAATCGACAACATAGTCAGTTCCCTCTGTAAGGAAATATCCTGATGATGTATTCGCTGTCTTTACATATATCTGCGGCCATACACCACCAGCCTGATATGTGTAAATCTTATTTTTGCAATTTTTATGCTGGTTTGCTGTCTCTTTTCCATCTATATAGAAAAGTGCAGTCGAAGTTATACTCTTCGCCTTAATAGTAAAGGTACATGTAAGAGTACCACTACAATTCTTATCAGCATTACCTTTGACTGTAACGGTTGCTGTACCAACATTAACATTATTACTGTATTCTACAGTATAATAATCTGACGACAGCTTCGTGTCGTTGGTAGTATCTCCAATCTTCTTTACCACCAGCTCTGACGAAGTGAGCGTCCATGGTTTTCCCGAATACGTCTTACCGGATGTCACCGTCGTATAACAGTAATATCCATCCGCATTCAGATCTATGGCATCATCCGCCGCCAGCGTGGCAACAGAATCCCCCACATCACTCTGCTTCTCCGCATCACTGGCCGTCGCCACATTCTGTGACTGTGCCGCCAGCACCTGCGCAATCCCTCCGATCGCAATATCACTCTGGAACAATACGGACAATGCCATAATGAATGCCATGAGAAATGCGATCATTCGTCTGCCATAACTTCTTCTCATAAATTACTCCCTGCCTTTCTTGATATGTACATTTGCGGAATAACCAGTATAAGTGTCTGGAAACCCCATTTATATACAATTTTACCAAAAATCAATATGTTATTCAATGTGTTTTATGAAATAATCACTTGACTTTCTAAACATAAAAAAAGAACTTTTGCACGTATATATGCAAAAGTTCTTTTTTGTATATGCACTATATATTATTTTCTTATCTTTCTCACTGATACAACCATAAGTGCTGCCGCAACAATTCCGGTAAATATGTATATTGGAAGTCTGTCACCTGTCTGTGGTGCCTTTCCTGCCTGCGATACACCCGCTGCCTGAGGATCTTCATCGTCCGGTATATCTATGTCATCCTTGACAAACACTGCAAGCTGTCCATCCGATGGAAATTCTGCCAGAAGAACTCCGCTCTCTACGCTGAATGGGATCTTGGTCCAGTCTCCGTCATCCGGAAGAAATCTCACCTGAACTGTCATATCACTGGTGATGGCCGCTCCTCTGATCTTTGTCGTCTCTATCTCAGAATAATCATAATCATTCACCGCTGTAACTGAGAACACGGCAAGAGTTGAATATCCATCCAGTGATTTATCTCCAAGCACCTCCGATGGTGCATCTCCAAGCATGAGATTGTCAATATCCGCTATAGTTGTATCCGCCTCGGATATGAGAATGTGTGTCGAATCTGTCTCATAATCATTCTCCGGGCTGTTATTCGCAAATGCTGTTGTTCCGCAGCCTAATGTTATCGCCACCGCTGCAAGCCAGACTGCCGCTTTTCTCTTAAATGAAGCTGCCTTCCCCAATCTTGTTGTCATAACCTTCACTCCTTGTCTCCCTGATGTCCTTCTCCTGACATCATACTTTGTTCCAAAGTATACCATCATAAAAAGTGAGCGTCAATTGTGCAAAACTCCCTTTTTTATCTGGCATCTGATTCCATTTCCCCTGTGAGCACCGACTGCACGATCCACCTTTTGCCATCCATTCCACAACATGTAGAAAGAGTCAGCAGTCTGCTGTCAACATCTACTTTTTGGTCATTTTGCACAACCCCGGTGTCAAAATTCTCGTCAAATATTCCATCTATGTACAACTGTCTGCCTTTTTTATCAGAGAAATCATTGTATGTGAATATATGCCTGTCATTTGTCCTGTATGCGGCAAACACCGTATAGCACAGAGTACGATCCGGCGTGTATACATACACATTCCTGTTATTTCTGAGAAATTCCTCATCCTCATAATTGTGGAGAGTCTTGAACATAGTTCCACTGGACATGTTGTGTCCATACATGACCGTATCAAAATCCGAAAAACCTTTTGAATTTGCAGAATCTATAAAGATCGCCCCATCAGGGCTGTACTCCCCGTACGCGTCATGACTCAGATAATAGCTGTTATCACTGCCCTGCAGGACAGCATAGTCAACATCCGTTCCTGGTATGTATATCCACGCACATATGTCATGATTCTTTTTCTCAAGTTCATCAAAGTCCACCTTCACATGTGGGAATATCACATTCTCAAGCCCCGCATCCTGCCCGGTCGAGGCATCACTCTCCGTAGCTCCATCAGTTCCATAATCCACATACTCCCTGAGTTTCTGGTTGGCACGGGTGCTCCGATTATGCGCAAATGCGTATCTCACGATCAGGCAGATGCACACCGCTAAAACCACTGAGGATGCCCCAAAGACCACATTCCATAAGAGCTTCTTATGCTTTCCTTCCGGTTCGGTCATCACTGCCTCTGTCTCAGGACTGTCAGTATTGCCATTTTCTCCTTGGCTTTCCCGCTCATTTTCCTCGACAACAGATTGCGCGAGTGCCACCGCCTCTGCGATTTTTCTCTCTAATTCTTCCTGTCTATCATCGTTCTGCATACAGGCATTACTCCACTTCTCTGTAGAACATATCGACAAGCTGCTTCTTTAACGCCGCATCGTCAACAATATATTCATCATAATAATTCTCTCTCTCATATGAACCCGGGAGCTCATACATTCCGTCATCAGCAAACTCCGCCCCAGCAAATTCCCACGCCAGATAGAGCATACCGGTTCTGGATATGTCTGTTGATATATATCCCGACATCTGTTCATACATATCCCATATCTTCATGGGATTTCTCTTAAGCTTTTCCTTTAACAGCCCGCACCATGCACACATGTACTGCTTCTGTCTGTCCATACGGGCAGCATTTGTTCCTATATCCTCCGAGGCACTGTTGCGTTCCGTCACATAATATACCGCCTGCTCACCCGACAGTTTCACAGTCTCGCCCTGGCGTATACCCGCTCTGTCCAGATCCTCCATGGCTTTCAGCGTCACTCCACCGACAAGCTCGTTCATCTTGCTGATCCCATCAAAATCAAGTGTCACATATGCATGTATCGGAAGTCCGTCAAGCAGCTCTGACACCGTATATTCCGTGAGTTCTGCTCCGTCTGCCACATCCCTGCCATATGAAAATGCCAGTGCTGCCTGAAGGTTCTGGGTCGTTATATATTTGCCCGCGACGCCAAACACCTTAACGGGTGCCAGAGTATCCCTGTTGATATTCAGGCATCTTATCGTCTTGTCTCTGACATTGAGTGTGACAAGTATCAGGGCATCCCCCTGTCCCACGGTGTCAGCCTCTCCTCTGGCATCCACACCGATACACAGTATATTGATGTTGTCTTCATCGTACATATATCTGTGGTCTTCATACAGCATTTCCGCATCCCCGGAACTTTGATCTCTGAGGGAGCTTCTGCCCGCATGAAGATATGCCGCACATACCAGAAGCACCGCCACAACTATAACCAGAACAGTCACAACTGCTATGAGTATTTTTTTCCTAACTTTACTGTTACGTTTCATGTTCATGTTCTCAAAAAGCGGCACGGAAACTTCCGTGCCGCTCTTGTTCTTATCTTATATACCTGATGTACTGCACACGCATCAATATGGCCTATTGCTTATGCATACAGTGGATACTTCTCTACAATGCTCTTTACAAGCTGCTCAGCCTTTGCCTTATCATTGTCAAGGACTGCTGCCTTTATGGCGTCTGCTATGATCTCCATGTCAGCCTCATTTGCACCTCTTGTGGTAACGGCTGGTGTACCAAGTCTTATTCCACTTGTTACAAATGGTGACTTAGGGTCGTTTGGAACAGTGTTCTTGTTAGCTGTGATATGAACCTCGTCAAGAAGCTTCTCAACTTCCTTACCTGTAAGTCCAAGTCTCTTGAGATCCATTAGCATCAGATGATTGTCTGTTCCGCCTGATACAATATCAAAGCCTCTTGCCATGAGTGCCTTTGCAAGTGCTGCCGCATTCTTGACAACCTGCTCCTGATATGCCTTGAACTCAGGTGTAAGAGCCTCCTTGAAGCATACTGCCTTACCGGCTATCACATGCATGAGCGGGCCGCCCTGGATTCCAGGGAATACAGCCTTGTTGAAATTAAACTTCTCATTTATCTCGTTGCTGCACATGATCATACCACCACGAGGTCCGCGGAGAGTCTTGTGCGTTGTGGTTGTTGTCACATGGGCATATGGGATTGGGCTCATGTGAAGTCCTGCTGCCACAAGTCCGGCGATGTGTGCCATATCTACCATGAGATATGCTCCAACCTCATCAGCGATCTCTCTGAATCTCTTGAAATCAATAGCTCTGGCATATGCTGAAGCTCCTGCTACGATAAGCTTTGGCTTGCACTCCTTTGCGATCTCAAGAACTCTGTCATAATCTATAAATCCATCATCGTTTACACCGTATGGCACGCAGTGGAAATACTTTCCAGACATGTTGACCGGTGAACCGTGGGTGAGATGTCCGCCGTGATCAAGATTCATTCCCATGAATGTATCGCCAGGGTTAAGTATTGCGAAGAATACTGCCATGTTTGCCTGTGCTCCTGAGTGTGGCTGTACATTCACATACTCACAGCCAAACAGCTCCTTGGCTCTCTCTCGCGCAAGGTCCTCAACAACATCCACATACTGACATCCACCGTAATATCTCTTACCAGGATATCCCTCTGCATACTTGTTGGTGAGATGGCTGCCCATGGCTGCCATAACCGCCTTTGATACGATATTCTCGGAAGCTATGAGCTCCAGATTGTTATTCTGTCTGTTGAACTCGTCTGTCATTGCTGCCGCTACTTCTGGATCTACCTTTGTTATCTCGTCAAAACTGAACATCGAATTTACCTCCATCAAAAATTTGTTCCTATTATACTCATATATATCACTGTTTTTCAACAGTAAAATTTAACATGTCCTTGTACTGACCATACTCGTACTCATCATAAAAATATTCCTCAGGCCTTGCGGTTATGCCAAGTTCGTCATACCATTCGCCGAGAAGCTTCTCCCTGAGTTTTGTCTTTGTCGGCTCAGCCAGTGTATTGTAGTTCCACAGGCTGAAGTGAAGGGCATAATTTATATAGTCCTTCTCTATCTCTGTGTACAGACCGTGATCCTTCAGCATCTGTCTGAGTGCCAGCAGCATGTGATAGAAGTTATCCCACGACTTCTCTCTGGTCTTGGACAGCGAATCCCGGGTATCCACTCTTCTGTGGATGAGTATCTCCCTTACTGTACATATGCGCTCCGCCAGCACCAGCGCGCTGAACACGAACAGCGCATCATTTGTGGTCCTCTGCTCCTGGAATTTCAGACCGTTCTTCATCACAAAATCCCTGAGATACAGCTTATCCCACGCCCATCCCACAAATGCTCTGAATATATTTGTGGATATCTGTCTGCGGTTAAATGGCTCATACGGTGGAAGTGCCCATTCTATCATAGCCCACTTCTCATATACATACTCCTCAGTATCCATGTTGTACTGGTCTGATTTGTAGATGACTATCTCCGCCTGCTCCTCCTCGGCTCTGCAGAAAGCCTTCTCTACCATCTCAGGCTCATAGAAGTCGTCACAGTCCAGAAACAGTATATATTTTCCTGCCGCCTCCTGCATTCCGCGGTTTCTTGCCGCACCCGCTCCAGCATTCTTCTCTCTTATAAGTACGATCCTGTCATCCTTCTGCGCATACTGTTCTATGATCTGCGCCGAATTATCGGTGGATCCATCGTCAACGCATATTATCTGTATATTTCTAAGGGTCTGTCCTGTTATCATGTCCAGACATCCCTCTATGTAGCTCTCCGCATTGTATACTGTCAACACTATCGATACATCAATCACTGATACACCCCCTCCGTCTCATCTGTTAGTTTCTATGCAAAAGCTTCTTTACAGCCTTCTTCAGTGTCACCGGAACAAACATCACAGCCTTGCCCACACGGAACGTGGTTGATGTCTCATAGTTGATCCGCTGAGCTTCCATCTCTCTTCTGAGTTCATCATTTTGTCTGTGACTCGCATCCAGCTCTTCAGCGCGTCGTCCCAGTTCATTGTTGAGGTCAAATATCTTCTTGCTGTAGACTACCTTACCGAGATAATATCTCTTGAGGAATCCCGGATCCTTAGCAAGGACATAGAGTCCGGTCTTCTCCTCCTGGCTGAACAGCTCCTGATCAAGCTCATCAAGCTCCATGCTCCTGTGGAAGTCAACAGCCATGCGCTCCGCAAACTGCCAGCCCGCATCCTCAGTCATCCAGTGAAGCATCTCGTAGTAACATCTCCATCTCTGAAGCGTGTAATACCCTTTCCACTTCTCCCACGCAGGCCAGTCCTGCATGAGATGATCCTTTATGCGGTCATAGGTTATATTGACCGTGTACGCCGCATCCACATCATCTATCCACACAGTGTCTATCTCTACACTGTCGCACATGTCACAGGATGCAAACATTGCCCTCTCAGCATGTGCAAATGCCATCCACAATATATACAGATCAGGAAACAGGCCCTGCTGATGTGCCTCCACTCCATCGCAGTATGTGTCCAGAAAGCTTCTGCTGTAAAGCCCCGCACACACATGCCGTATCGCAATCGATATCTCAGGAGACGATGCCAGGCTCATAACCACTTCCCGCTGGACACTGTCATCCATTCTGTCATCAAACACTCCGATAAATTCCAGTTTTTCATGCGCGGCCCTTTCTGCCAAATGCTTCACAGCCTCCTCCGAAACAGCCACACATGGTCTCGCCAGAAAAACATAATCGCCAAGATCTATCTTATTTAAGCTGACATTCTCTGTACTCACTCCCTGCCCTCCTCATGTAAATTTCAAATAATATACCGAACTTTTTTCACCAGCGCCAATTATACCATTAATTTCATTTTTTGTGAATACAGATAAGGGCGCAGGAGTATTACTCCTGCGCCCACTATATGACCTGTATTTATTTTTATCTCTCATTTCTTGCCACAAGAGCCGTTCCATCATAATCGATGACTATGGCTGACTGTGTGCTCACACTTCCCGCAAGGATCATCCTTGCCACCAGTGTCTCAACATTCTTCTGCAGATATCTCTTGAGTGGTCTTGCACCATATACCTGATCATATCCCTGATCGATGATATGCTGCTTTGCGCTCTCAGTGATCTTGATCGTGATCTCCCTGTCTGCCAGTCTGTTGTTGAGATCTGCCATAAGAAGATCAACAATACCACTGATATTGTCCTTGGACAAAGCCCTGAATGTGATGATCTCATCGATACGGTTCAGGAACTCTGGTCTGAATCTGCTCTTGAGCTGCATCATTACATTGTTCTTAAGTTCATCCGTGATCTCTCCACCGGCGGCTGCAATGTCCGCACCACCGATATTCGATGTCATGATGATTATCGTGTTCTTGAAGTCAACTGTTCTGCCCTGTGAATCCGTGATACGTCCGTCATCAAGCACCTGAAGGAGTACATTGAATACATCAGGATGCGCCTTCTCGATCTCATCAAAGAGAACTACCGAATATGGCTTTCTACGCACAGCTTCTGTGAGCTGACCGCCCTCATCATATCCTACATATCCCGGAGGCGCTCCTATAAGTCTTGACACGCTGTGCTTCTCCATGTACTCACTCATATCGATTCGCACCATGTTCTGCTCATTGTCAAACAGCGCCGCTGCCAGGCTCTTGGCAAGCTCCGTCTTACCTACACCTGTAGGGCCAAGGAAGATAAATGAACCTATAGGCTTGCTTGGATCCTTTATTCCCGCCTTGGATCTGATGATCGCATCGCTGACATACTCAACAGCCTCATCCTGACCCACAACTCTCTTCTTGAGCTCACTGGCAAGATTAAGAGTCTTGCTCTTCTCACTCTCAGTAAGCTTTGCAACCGGAATACCTGTCCACTTTGATACGATCTTGGATATCTCATCCTCAGATACGACCTCGTGAACCAGCTCCCTCTCCTTGTCTGAAGCTGTAGACTCAGCCTCTGCAAGTTCCTTCTGGATAGCAGGAAGCTTGCCATACTGAAGCTCTGCTGCCTTGTTCAGATCGTAGTTTCTCTGGGCAGCCTGTATATCCGCCTTTACCTGTTCCATCTCTTCCTTGAGAGTTCTTATCTTCTCAACGGCCGCCTTCTCTGTCTCCCATTTTGCCTTCAGGGAGTTCGCCTGATCCTTGAGCTCTGCAAGCTCTGACTGAAGATCTGCCAGTCTCTGCTTTGACAGGTTATCCTCCTCCTTCTTAAGAGCTGTCTCCTCGATCTCAAGCTGCATGATCTTACGTGTGATCTCATCCACCTCAACAGGCATTGAGTCAAGCTCCGTCTTGATCATGGCACATGCCTCATCCACAAGGTCGATGGCCTTATCCGGAAGGAATCTGTCTGTTATATATCTGTTGGACAGCACTGCCGCACTTACAAGCGCGCCATCCGATATCTTAACGCCGTGGAACACCTCGTATCTCTCCTTGATTCCTCGAAGGATAGATATTGTATCCTCGACCGTAGGCTCATCCACCATGACCGGCTGGAAACGTCTCTCAAGAGCCGCATCCTTCTCTATATACTGTCTGTACTCATTCAGTGTCGTAGCACCTATACAGTGAAGCTCACCCCTTGCAAGCATAGGCTTGAGCATGTTGCCCGCATCCATGGCACCGTCCGTCTTGCCGGCTCCCACGATGGTGTGGAGCTCATCGATGAACATGATGACCTCGCCCTCGGACTTCTTCACCTCATCCAGGACGTTCTTAAGTCTCTCCTCGAATTCACCTCTGTACTTGGCACCCGCCACAAGGGCTCCCATGTCCAGTGCAAATATCTTCTTGTTCTTAAGTCCCTCAGGGACATCTCCACGGAGTATCCTCTGTGCAAGACCCTCAACTACCGCGGTCTTACCTACACCAGGCTCACCGATAAGAACAGGATTGTTCTTTGTCTTCCTTGAAAGTATCCTTATCACATTTCTTATCTCTGCATCACGGCCAATGACAGGATCAAGCTTCTGCTGTCTCGCCCTCTCGACCAGATCATATCCGAACTTCTCCATAGCCTCATATGAACTCTCCGGATCATCGCTGTCCACTTTGTGATTGCCTCTGATCTCTGCAAGCTCCTTGAGGAATGCATTTCTGTCTACTCCCCAGCTCTTTAAGAGCTCCTTCACATCCGAATCCGCCTTATCCACAGTACCGAGGAACAAATGCTCGACAGACACATATGTGTCACCCATCTGCTTTGCTTCCTTCTCCGCCTGGATAAGTGCCTTTGAAAAATTATTACCGGCGTACATATTGCCACCGCTGACCTTCGGCAGCCTTGCCAGCTTATCCTCCACCGCATTCACGGCACCGGTCACATTCACACCCATCTTCTCAAATATCTTGGCTATCAAACTGTCATCTATCTCTAGCAAGCCAGCCAAAAGGTGCATCTGCGTAAGTTCCTGATTGTCATACTCCAAAGCCTTTTCCTTGGCTTTCTCCACAACTTCCAACGATTTACGTGTGTATTTATCCATCTCCATAGCTGTTACCTCCTAATCCATATTATTTAAGGGAACTGATATTTAATACCACTTCCCTTGTCTGATGATAATATAACATATCCGTTAGCACTCGTCAAGCATGAGTGCTAACAAAATATAAAAATTTTTTTTGGGGTTTTAGCCAAATAATTAGGAGGCTGTCACCAGCCTCCTGATCTTTATAAATATACAGATAAGTATTCTACAATTCCTCTCCGTTAGTCTCTATAACGTGCTTGTACCAATAATACGAATCCTTCTTGTATCTGTTCAGGGTTCCACTGTTCTCATCCTCTTCCCTGTCCACATACACAAATCCGTATCTCTTCTGATAACCGTTGAGCCAGCTCAGAAGATCAGTGTAAGACCATGTGCAGTACGCAAGTACGCGGCATCCATCATCGCATGCCTTTCTGAGCTCTTCTATATGGTGTCTCAGATAATCTATCCTGTAAGGATCGTGGATCTCACCATCCTCGAACTTGTCAAATGCACCGAGTCCATTCTCAGATATTACGATCGGAAGGTCGTATCTTGAAGTGATCTGTCTGCAGCACATACGAAGTCCCATCGGATCGATAGTCCAATCCCAGTCCGTTGTAGGGAGGAATTCATTTGCAGGATTCTTGTAGAGCCCCGGAACCCCCTGAACCTTTGCCGTGCCTTTCTTGCCGGTTGTGTTCATCTCGTGGGTCGTTCCCACTCCGTCTATCGGATTGTGCTCGACAACACATGACTGATAATAGTTTACACCCATGAAATCTATGAGGCCTGCAGCATTCCTGAGGATATCCTCGTCCCCGTCCTCCATAACCGGAGTTAGATCCTTGCTCTTGAGGTAAGCAGCGGCAGCCCTTGGGTAACGTCCGTAGGCGTACATATCCATCCAGTAGAAATTGTTCAGATCATCATAATCCATCTTCGCCATCGCATTTTCAGGCTTTCTGTCAAATGCATATGACGGTGTATATGCG
>CAVCCL010000259.1:0-14193 GCA_963600665.1 Bifidobacterium catenulatum
GTTTAAGAAATACTTATTGGAGAGTGGTGTAGATAATGACCACATCATTGAGATTGCGTTAGATGGTATTGAAAATGAGGAACTGAGAGATCCGAAGAAATGTTACCAGCATATTAAAGATGCAATGAAAGATGACCAGAAGTATTATTTGCTTTTGGACGAAGTACAGTTTATGCCACGATTTGAGGAAGTGCTGAACAGCCTGCTTCGTATCAGTAATATTGATGTATATGTGACTGGAAGTAACTCTAAGTTTTTATCTAGTGATATTGTAACTGAATTTAGAGGCAGAGGAGATGAGATAAGAATATATCCTTTGTCATTTGCAGAGTTCTATGCGGCTTTTGGTGGAGATTATGATGATGCTTGGGAGGAATATATGATATATGGTGGCTTACCACAGGTGGCACAATTCTCTGTGGAACGCCAAAAGGCTGAGTATCTTAAAAATATTTTTACCAATGTTTATATCAAGGATGTGGTAGAGCGAAATAGGATTCAAAATGTTGATGAGATTGGAACCTTGGTGGACATTCTTGCTTCTGCCATAGGAGCACCTACCAATCCAACCAAAATATCAAATACTTTCAAGAGTGAACGAGGTATCAATTATAGTAATAAAACCATATCCAATCATATAGATTATCTGGCAGAAGCATTTTTGATTTCCAAAGCAGACCGGTATGATATTAAGGGTAGAAAATATGTAGGAGCAAATCTGAAATACTATTTTTCGGATATAGGACTTAGAAATGCCAGACTGAACTTCAGACAGCAGGAGCCGACTCATATTATGGAGAACATTGTTTATAATGAGCTGCTTGTGCGTGGTTATAATGTGGATGTCGGTATTGTGGATGTATTTGCAAAGAATAGTGAGGGAAAGAGGGTTCATAAGCAGTTAGAAGTTGATTTTGTAGTGAACCAGGGTAGTCAGAGATATTATATTCAGGTAGCTTATGATATGACTTCTGAGGAAAAGCAGGCACAGGAACTTAATTCACTCCGCAATATTCCGGATTCATTTAAGAAGATTATTATAGTAAATGGAACAAAAAAGCCTTGGAGAAATGAGGAAGGATTTGTAATCATGGGCATGAAATATTTTCTGCTTAATGCGGATAGCTTGGAGTTTTAGTTTGGAAGGAGATATGTAAAGCAGTAGAAAAGTTATGCCATAAGTAATGCAATAAAATAACTTTTCCATATCAAATAATTAAGATGGACTGTAAAATACAAATAACACACGAAAGAACGCGAAAATACCCCACGGAGGTTAAACACATGGAAGATAGAATACTCGACTGGGCAGTCTACGAGAAGACCGCCCGTGAGATGGTCACAGAGGGAATGGTTCTGTTAAAGAACGACAACAAAGCCCTGCCACTTAAGCAGGGAGAGACGGTTTCTGTATTTGGTCGTATGCAGAATCATTATTACAAGAGTGGCACAGGTTCAGGCGGCATGGTAAATGTTGCCAGAGTGGTAGGAATCCTTGAAGCACTTAAAGAGTGTAAGGATGTAAATGTCAATCAGAAGCTGGCTGATACTTACGCTGCATGGGATAAAGAGCACCCGGTGGAACTGGGATTTGGCTGGGGGCAGGAGCCGTGGTCGCAGGCGGAGATGCCGGTTACTGAGGAGCTTGTGCAGGAGGCGGCTGGCGAGTCAGATTCAGCCATAGTGATAATCGCCAGAACGGCTGGTGAGGACAAGGATAATACTCTTGAAAAGGGAGCATTTATGCTTACAGACATCGAGCTTGATATGCTTAGACTTGTCAGAGACAATTTCAAGAAGATGATCGTTCTCCTGAATGTTGGCGGACTTATAGACATGTCATTCCTCGACACCATATCCCCAGATGCCTGCATGTATGTATGGCAGGGCGGAATGGTAGGCGGATATGGGGTTGTAGATGTCCTTATGGGTGATGTCAGTCCTTCAGGAAAGCTCACGGACACGATAGCCTACGACATCAAGGACTATCCGGCATATGACAATTTCGGCGACGAGAAGCGGAATTTATATGCGGAAGATATCTATGTCGGATACCGCTATTTTGAGACATTTGCAAAGGACAAAGTCAGATATCCATTTGGATATGGACTTTCATATACAGATTTCAAGATCAGTGTGAAGCATGCAAGCCTGGATTTTGAAAAAGGTGTGGCAAATATCTGTGTCAAAGTCACAAATACAGGAAAGCGACTTGGCAAGGAGGTTGTCCAGGTGTACGGAGAGATGCCTCAGGGGAAGCTTGGCAAGCCAGCCAGAGTGCTTATTGATTTTGACAAGACAAAGGAGCTTGTTCCAGGGCTCAGCGATGAGCTGAAATTTGAGATACCGCTTGACCGAATGGCGTCATTTGACGATTCAGGAGTGACAGGACACAGGAACTGTTATGTGCTTGAAGCCGGAGACTACACTATCCATGTGGGAAACAGTATAAGGAATACAGCGGAATGTCTGTTCTTTGAGCTTGCTGAGACAGTGGAGCTTCGGAAGCTTCAGGAGGCACTTGCACCATATGAGAAGTTTGACCGCATGAAGCCTTTCTGTGATGAGAACGGCAGGATGCTTATAGAATATGAGGAGACACCTCTTGTCACAGTTGATATGTATGACAGGAGAAAGCAGGAGCTGCCGGAGGAGATTCCGGTTACCGGTGATAAGGGAATCACACTCCTTGATGTAAAGGAAGGAAAATCTTCCATGGACGAGTTCATCGCACAGTTTGACGACGAGGACCTTGCCTGCTTTGTCCGCGGCGAGGGAATGGGAAGCTCGCTTGTGACGGCTGGAACTGCGTCTGCATTTGCCGGCGTATCGCCAAAGCTCATTGAGCATAAGATTCCGTCTGTGTGCTGTGATGACGGCCCTTCTGGCATGAGACTTGACTCTGGCATGAAGGCATTCTCTCTTCCAAATGGAACGTTGTGCGGATGCTCATTTAACAGAGAATTGAATACCAGACTCTATGCGATCCTCGGACTTGAGATGTCGGCGAACAGAGTTGAGGTTCTTCTCGGACCAGGCATGAACATTCACCGCTTCCCGCTCAACGGCCGAAACTTTGAGTATTTCTCCGAGGATCCGTATCTCACGGGAACCATTGCAACAGCACAGTTGAAGGGCCTGAAGTCCAGTGGGGTATCGGGAACGATCAAGCATTTCTGCGGAAATAATCAGGAATTCCACCGTCATACATCGGATTCGATCATTTCCCAGAGGGCGCTCAGAGAGATATATCTGAAGGGATTTGAGATGGCTGTCAAGTCCGGCTATGCTGACTCGGTTATGACGACCTATGGCTTGGTAAATGGTCTCTACACCGCAGGAAGCTACGATCTTAACACGACTATACTAAGAAATGAGTGGGGATTTACCGGAGTTGTCATGACAGACTGGTGGGCATCCATCAACCGTAGGAGTGAGGAGCCGGATGCAAGTGATTTTGCAACCATGATACAGGCACAGAACGATCTGTATATGTGCTGCCCGGACGGCTCGAAGAATCTGAGCGGCGACAATGTCGTGGAGGCGCTTCAGGATGGAAGGATAGAGAGAGCTGAGCTCCAGAGGATCGCGAAGAATGTATGTAACTTTGCCATGAATACAAATGCATTTAAGCGCCTTGTGGGAGAGCCTGTGAACATAGAGATAATAAACCGTCCAAAGATGGCGGATGATTTTGATCTGGATGACGTGGAGTACAGCGTTGTGGATAGAGATATAGTTATCGATCTGACGGCAAAGCCAAGTGTCGCAGATACAAATTACGTCATCGCACTTGACATATCAAATCCGGGCGAGTACAAGATCAGTCTCAGGGGAAGCTCAACACTTGGAAAACTTGCACAGCTTCCGTGCACCCTGTTCTACAATGGCTTCCCGGTGAGCAATTTTACATTCAATGGCACAGACGGCAAGGATGTAGTGATTGAAAAGGAGATCAAATTCTACAACAGGTTCAATGTGCTCCGTCTGTACGTAAAGTCTAATGGACTTGACCTGAAAGATATAGAGTTCAGCTTTGAGAAGGAGCTGCAGTTATAACAAAATATATAAATTACAGCCATAAATAATCTGACAGTAAATTCGTGAAAAATATTGACATAAGCTGCCATAGATGTTAACCTAAGATAACTCTTTGCACTGCATATAATCTACAGTACAAACTGAGCAGACCATTGGCATAAACCAAGGAGTCGGGCCATCATGGCAGTGGAATATGAATCATGAACATGAATCTTTACATCCACGGGACAGTAGTTACTAATACTGAGTCGTGGGTGTTTTTTTATACTCTTTTAGACATTCTATAAAATCCCCCACATATATTTAGTGATAAGAGCTTTCTAGTAAATTATTGATCACGCAGGTGCACGACAGTTTGTATGCGCATCTGTCCATAAGCAGAAAGGGTGGCTGATTATATGGAAAGCACAAACAAAGTAAACATGATGGCGGCGGCACCAGCCGTATCAGAAAATGAATTCAAAAAGGTTGCAAACAAGGTATCATTTATAACGATAGTACAGAACATGCTGTTGTCGGTGTTCAAATTATTTGCGGGAATATTTGCACATTCAAATGCAATGATAAGTGATGCGATACACTCCGCATCGGATGTATTCAGCACTATCATAGTCATAATCGGAGTGAAGCTTGCCTCAAAGGATTCCGACAAGGAGCATCCGTACGGGCATGAGAGACTTGAGTGCGTAGCTGCGATCGTGTTGTCGATCGTGCTACTCTACACAGGCATCAAGATCGGCTCACAGGCGGTAAAGGATATAATAGGTGGCAATTACCAGAATCTGCAGAAGCCGGGTGCACTTGCCCTGGTGGCTGCGGTCGTATCCATAGCTACGAAGGAGATAATGTACTGGTACACAAGACACTATGCGAAGAAAATAGATTCAAGTGCACTTATGGCGGATGCATGGCATCACCGCTCAGATGCTCTGTCATCGGTCGGTGCTCTCGTGGGTATCGGCGGTGCGATGATGGGTTATCCGGTAATGGATTCCGTAGCAAGTATAGTGATCTTCGTGTTCATCGCAAAGGCGGCATATGATATATTCAAGGATGCCATGGATAAGATGGTGGATCACTCCTGTGATGATGAGACTGAGAAGGAGATGAGGGATTTTGTTCTGGCTCAGAACGAAGTTCTTGGCATAGACCTGCTCCACACAAGAATATTTGGCAACAAGATATATGTCGATGTGGAGATAGGTGTAAATGGTTCATACCCGTTAAGACAGGCACACGAGATAGCAGAGGAAGTCCACGAGGGTATTGAGAAGAATTTTCCAAAGGTAAAACATGTGATGGTACATGTCAATCCTGCGGATGTGACAGAATAATCATAGATTGATAGCGCAGAGTAAGGCACTGATCAGATTTGGTCGGTGTCTTATTTTTGTGTGCTGGAAGCTGCGGAACGAGTATCAAATCTGCAAACAGTCAAAAACAATCAAAATAATTCAAAAATCTTCAAAAATATGCAGAAATATGATTGACAATCTTCATGCGCGGTGATATTATGCATATAGATTGATTGAAAGTGACTGAAATCAAGTGGAAATCACCTTGAAACAATCACAAATAATTGAAAACAGTCAAAAAATATGTTATCCTAAAGAAAAGTTATAAGCACCGGATGCAGATATATGCATTCTGAAAAGCCACGAAAAAAGAAAACACACAAACACGAAAAACACATATACAGGAGACATACTTAACAGGCAGGAGGCAATTATTATGATGACCGAGGATAGATACACAACGATTTTAGATGCACTGAAAGAGAAAAAGTCTATGACAGTTGCAGAGTTCACAGAGATCACAGGAGCGTCAGAATCTACTATAAGAAGAGATCTGATCACTCTGGACGATATGGGAAAGATCAAGAGATTCCATGGTGGTGCCAAGGCACTTGAGCATGAGTACATCACCAACGAGGCATCGGTCTCAGCCAAGGCACAGCTCAACGTGGAAGAGAAGGGTGCCATCGCAAGATATGCGGCAACGATGATCAACGATGAAGACTTCATATTTATAGATGCAGGAACCAGCACGGAACTCATGATCGACTATATCGGCGACACCAATGCTACATTTGTCACAAATGGAATAGCACATGCCAAGAGACTTCTGAAGAAGAACCTCAGAACATACATGATAGGCGGACTTGTGAAGCCGATCACAGAGGCGATCATCGGAGCCGAGGCAGTCAATTCCATGAAAAAGTTCAATTTCACAAAGTGCTTTCTTGGAACAAATGGAATCCATATGGATTATGGATTCACAACGGTTGATGTGGAAGAGGCTATGGTGAAGATGGAAGCGGTTAACAGATCTTACGCGAGCATAGTCCTTGCTGACAGCAGCAAGTTCGACAAGGTGACAGCGGTGACATTTGCAGCAATCGAAAAAGCCTGTATTATCACGGACAGACTTGTAAATGATAAGTACATAGACGCCACAGTTATAAAGGAGGTACTTAGATAATGATTTATACGGTGACATTCAATCCGGCGCTCGATTATGTTGTCAAGATGGACAGCCTGGAGCTTGGAATGGTGAACAGAAGTAAGTCAGAAGCCATATTCTATGGCGGCAAAGGTATCAATGTCTCCACCGTACTTAAGAACATAGGAGTTGATTCCGTAGCTCTCGGTTTTGTTGCTGGATTTACCGGCAGGGAGATCGAGGACGGAGTCAAGGCCATGGGAGTCAAGACTGACTTTATCCAGCTCAGGAATGGCCTCAGCAGGATAAATGTCAAGATCAAGGCAGAACAGGAGACTGAGATCAACGGACAGGGACCGGACATTGAGGCGGATGAACTGCAGCAGATGTTTGACAAGCTGGACAAGCTCCAGTCGGGGGACTGCCTGATACTTGCCGGAACTATTCCTGCATCACTTCCATCTGATATATATGAGCAGATCATGGAGAAGCTTATGAACAGGAATATCGATATCGTTGTTGATGCGACGAAGGATCTTCTTCTCAATGTGTTGAAGTTCCATCCATTCCTCATCAAGCCGAATAACCATGAGCTTGGCGAGATGTTCGGAGTAGTCTTAAAGAGCGATGATGAGATCGTTGAGTATGCGAAGAAGCTTCAGGTCATGGGTGCAAGAAACGTACTCATATCCATGGCGGGAGATGGCGCGATACTCATCACAGAGACAGGAGAGGTTCACAAGATCGGAGTTCCAAAGGGAACAGTTGTGAACTCAGTAGGGGCAGGTGATTCCATGGTGGCAGGATTTACAGCAAGCTACCTGAAGGATCACGATTACATGGAAGCGCTGAAGAGAGGAACAGCAACAGGAAGTGCCACAGCATTTTCAGAGGGCCTTGCAACAGCGGACAAAGTAGAAGAGCTCTATAAGCAGTTATAGATTTAGTATTACCAGATCGGGAATAACGGATTTAAGAGGAGGTTACGCTTATGAGAATCACAGAGCTTTTATCAAAGGAAAGCATTGCTCTGGGAGTAAAGGTAGATTCAAAGGATGCAGCTATCGACTACCTTGTAAACCTGCACGATGCAGCGGGCAACATTTCAGACAAGAAAACATACAAAGAGGGAATACTTAAGAGAGAGGAAGAGGGTTCAACAGCTATAGGAGAAGGAATTGCTATCCCTCATTCCAAGAACAAGGCGGTCAAGAGACCTGGACTTGCGGCAATGACAGTTCCTGACGGAGTTGATTATGACTCACTGGACGGACAGCCATCCAACCTGTTCTTCATGATCGCAGCACCTGAGAGCGGATCAGATGTACATCTCGAGGTCCTCTCAAGACTGTCCATGCTTCTCATGGATGAGGACTTCAGGGCAGAGCTTCTGAAGGCAGAGGACAAAGATGCATTCCTTGCAGTTGTCGATAAATACGAGAACGCAAAGTTCCCTGAGGAGGCAGCAGACAAGACCGAGGAAAAGGCAGAGGAGAAGGCTCCTGAGAAGAAGGGCTACAGAGTCCTTGCAGTTACAGCATGTCCTACAGGAATCGCACACACATACATGGCAGCCGAGGCGCTTGAGAAGGCCGGTGCCAAGATGGGTTACGCTTTAAAGGCAGAGACAAATGGCTCGGGTGGAGTCAAGAACGAGCTCACAGACGAGGAAATCGCAAACTGCGACGGTATCATAGTTGCAGCGGACAAGAATGTAGAGACAGCAAGATTCGATGGCAAGCCTGTTCTCTTCACAAAGGTGGCAGACGGAATCCACAAGCCTGAGGAGCTCATCCAGAAGATCGTGGATGGCCAGGTTCCTGTTCACCACGAGGAGGGTGGCAAGAAAGAGTCAAGCAGTGCAAATGGCAGTGTGGGAAGCAGGATTTACAAGCACCTTATGAACGGTGTATCACACATGCTTCCATTCGTAATCGGTGGAGGTATCCTCACAGCCCTTGCATTCCTTATTGATACACTTTGCGGATATGGTGCAACAGGTGGATCCAACTTCGGTTCCATGACACCGCTCTCAGCATTCTTCAAATATGCCGGCGGACTGGCGATGGGCGTCATGGTTCCGGTACTTGCGGGATTCATAGCACAGTCCATAGCGGACAGACCTGGACTTGCAGTCGGATTCCTCGGCGGTATCCTTGCATCATCGGGAAATGCAGCATTGTCCAGTTATGTATGGGCAGGGGATAACCTTGGCGGTTTCCAGTCATTTATCGCAAAGTTTGGATTTGTAGCAGATGGCGGCGGTAACACAGTATCAGGATTCCTCGGCGGTATCGCAGCAGGTTTCCTTGCAGGATATGTGGTTCTTCTTCTTAAGAAGCTCTGCTCCAAGTTCCCACAGTCTCTTGAGGGAATCAAGCCAACACTTATATATCCACTCGTTGGTATGTTCATCGTTGGCGTACTTATGATATTTGTACTCAACCCACTTATCGGTATTGTAAATACAGGACTTTCAGATATGCTTACAGCCCTTGCAAATAAGAACCTTCTCATTCCACTTGGAATCATCCTCGGCGGAATGATGGCGATAGACATGGGCGGCCCGATCAACAAGGCAGCTTATGTATACGGAACAATGGTTCTTGCAACGGCATCAGAGCTTGTCGCAGGCGGCGCACAGCTCACAGACCCTGCAGTTCAGGCATGTTACATCTCCATGGCATCAGTTATGGTAGGTGGAATGGTTCCTCCTCTTGGAATCGCCCTTGCATGTATCTTCTTCCCTAAGAAGTTCACAAAGGCAGAGAGAAACTCAACGGTTTCAAATATAGTAATGGCATGTGGATTCATCACAGAGGGCGCAATACCATTTGCAGCGGCAGATCCACTTCATGTAATACCATGTACACTTGTAGGCGCAGCAGTTGCAGGCGGAATGTCAGCAGCATTCAAATGTACACTGATGGCACCTCACGGCGGAATCTTCGTATTCGCAACCGTAGGCAACTGGTTCCCATACATCATCTCATGGCTGGTAGGATCAGTGATCACATGTATCATGCTCGGACTCATCAAGAAGAACGTGCAGGAGTAACATTCGACGATATTTATCTAAAAAAGTGCACAAAAGTAATGCACAAAAAACGACATAATGTTATAATTTAGACAAAATCAGCGACGGACCGCCGGCGATGGTGAAGAATTGTGGGCGGTTCGTCCGTAAAAGAAGGAGAAGGAATTATGGTAGCACAGACAGTAAAAGTAGTAAATGAACAGGGACTTCATATGAGACCGGCAGGAGTATTTGCAAAGGAGATGACAAAGTTTTCATGCGCAGTAACTCTTGACGTAGCAGGCAAGAAGATCAATGCCAAGAGCGTAATGCTCATCATCGCAGCATGCATCAAGTGTGGTGCAGAGGTTACAGTAGAGTGTGACGGAGCAGACGAGAAGGAGGCTCTTGCAAAGGCAGTTGAGCTCATCGAGTCAGGATTTGGCGAGTAGAACATATAGATGTTCGGACGTCGCAGTGGGAAAATGATAAGTGAAATCTGATATCAGACTTCAGTAAATGTTACGAACAAATGGTACTCAGATCGAGTACCATTTGTTATATATATGGAGGTTATTATGAATAAAGGAATCGCGGGTTCAGCCGGCTACGGCGTTGGAAAGGTTGTGATCATATCTGACGCAAAGCCGGAATATGAGAACAGAACAATCACAGATACAGATGCAGAGATCAAGAGATATGACGATGCAGTTGCAGCATTTACCGAGAAGACACATGCCATGGCAGAAGCCATGAAGGAGAGCGTCGGAGAGCATAACGCGGAGATTCTTGAGGGACACATACTGCTCCTCACAGATCCGGGAATGGACGAGATAACCAAGGGTTCCATCATGAGCGGAACCTGCGCAGAGGCAGCATTTGAGAGTACATGCGACATGTTTGCCGGAATGTTCCAGATGGCAGATGACGAGCTCACAAGACAGAGAGCTACAGATATCGGCGACATCAAGGTGAGAATGCTCAAGATACTCACAGGCACACCTGATGTGAACATATCAGAGGTCCCGGCCGGAACGATACTTGTGGCAGAGGATCTCACACCATCCATGACAGCGGGAATCGTCAAGGAGAATGTTGCAGGAATCATCACTGCAGTCGGCGGCAAGACATCCCATTCAGCTATCCTTGCAAGAGCACTTGAGATACCGGCGGTACTCAGTGTGGACGGAATAGTTGACAAGGTTTCAGATGGCATGACAGCCGTTGTTGATGGATGCGACGGAATCTGCATACTTGATCCATCACAGGACGAGATAGACGAATATCAGGCAAAGAGAGAGAAGTATCTTAGCGATAAGGCACTCCTCGAGGTATACAGAGGCAAAGACACAGTCACAGCCGACGGCGTGAAGGTACATTTGTATGGCAATATCGGCAATCCTGAGGACGCAAAGCAGGTTGCAGCATGTGACGGAGAAGGAGTAGGACTTTTCAGAACAGAGTTCCTCTTCATGGGTGCATCAGAGCTTCCATCAGAGGAAGAGCAGTTTCAGGCGTACAAGGCTGCGGCTGAGACTATGGAGGGCAGAGAGGTCATCATCAGAACACTTGATGTAGGTGGCGATAAGGATATCCCATACCTTGGACTTGAGAAGGAGGACAATCCATTCTTAGGTTTCAGAGCGGTCAGATACTGTCTGCAGAACAGTGATTCATACAGGGTTCAGCTCAAGGCGCTCCTCCGCGCAAGTGCATTTGGCGATATCAAGATCATGGTGCCACTTGTAACATGTGTGGATGAGATCAGAAGTGTGAAGGCTCTTGTGAAGGAGCTCATGGCGGAACTTGACGCTGAGAACATAGCGTACAACAAGGATATCCAGGTTGGAGCAATGATAGAGACCCCTGCGGCAAGTCTCATAGCAGACCTGCTTGCAAAGGAGGCTGACTTCTTCAGTATAGGAACAAATGACCTGACACAGTACACCATGGCGGTCGACAGAGGCAATGCAAAAGTTGCTTATCTGTATTCGTCCTACAATCCTGCAGTTCTCCGCTCCATGAAGAACATCATCGAGGCGGCAAATGCGGCGGGCATCATGGTAGGTATGTGCGGAGAGGCAGCAGCAGATCCACTTCTCATTCCGCTCCTCATATCATTTGGACTTGGAGAGTTCTCAGTGAGTGCAACATCAGTTCTTGCCACAAGAGGAACCATAGCAAAGTGGTCAAAGGCAGAGGCTGACGAGCTTGCAGCAAAGGCGCTTTCACTTGCAACAGAGGCGGAGGTTGCTGAACTTCTTAAGGCAAATGCAAGATAATTTAAAAGTGCACAATATAAGTTGGTAAAAATATATGTGTTTTTTCACATGGCATATATGTGCATAAATTCAATAATAAACAAAAGTGAAAGCTCACAGTGGCTATTTTCACGAAAATAAAAAAATCGGCATTTTTAACTGGAAAAAGTGCCGATTTTTTTGTTACAGTAATATTGAAATGGGTATATTTATTATGTGAAGTCCGCGTAGGCGGGAAAAATATGGATAGGAGGATGTAATAATGTTTGAGAATGAAAAAGTAAACCATGTGAAGTTTGGTGAAGGCAGCGTGATGGAATGTGATGGAAGTCATATAAGAATTGTATTTTCCTGCAATAATGTAGAAAAGACATTTGCCTATCCGGGGGCATTTGACAAGTTTGTGAGCTTCCAGAGTGAGGAGGCACAGCACGTTGCAGAGGAAGAGCTTACCCAGGTGAAGTTGAACCAGAAGAAGCTGGAGGGCATGAAGAAGCTCATACTTCAGGAGAACGAGAGAAGGAAAGAGGAAGCGCTCAAGGCCAAGGCGAAGAGAAAGAGATAGTGATATAAAGTAAGAGATAGAAAAAGATAGTAAGATACAGAGAGACTGAAATGTGTCAGTAAGAGTGTGTAATGAGACAAAAGAATAACAGTGGATGCAGATTTTGTACCATATGAGACGTAATAGTCCCTGCCAGAGAGAATTTTATCTCTTTTGGCAGGATTTTTTGCGTTTTGGGATAATTTTCCGATGCCGTGGCATAAGGCTATTTTTACATATACCTTGATTTTGTTGATATTTTTTGCTAAATTAAGTACGTACGTGTATTAATAGGGGCATTTGCACCCATTTACAGAATAAAATGATCATAACAGTCAGATTTGGCTGTCGGAAAGGACGGAGCGCAGAGTGTATAAGATTACTAAGGTTGAACAGTTGACAGAGACCATATACCTCATGGACGTGGTTGCACCACGAGTTGCAAATAAATGTCTTCCGGGACAGTTTGTAATTGTCAGAGGTTCAGAGGATGGAGAGAGAATCCCTCTCACTATCTGCGATTACTCAAGAGAGGACGGAACCATCACTATAGTATTCCAGGTAGTTGGAGCTGCTACAGAGATGATGAAGAATAAAAAGGCAGGAGATTCATTTGCGGATTTCGTTGGACCACTTGGATGCCCATCAGAGTTCTGCAAGGAGGATATAGAAGAGCTCAAGAAAAAGAAGATTCTCTTCGTTGCAGGTGGTGTTGGAACAGCACCTGTATACCCACAGGTAAAGTGGCTTCACGAGCAGGGCATCAATGCTGATGTCATCGTCGGAGGAAGAAACAAGTCACTCATCATTCTTGAGGACAAGATGAAGAAGGTGGCCGGCAACCTGTATATCACAACAGATGACGGTTCATATGGAAGCAAGGGTGTCGTTACAAATGAGATCCAGAAGCTTGTAGACGCTGGCAACAAGTATGATGTGTGTGTTGCCATCGGACCTATGATCATGATGAAGTTCGTATGTAAGCTCACAAAGGAGCTTGATATCCCTACAGTTGTCAGCCTTAACCCTATCATGGTAGACGGAACAGGTATGTGTGGTGCCTGCCGTGTAACAGTAGGCGGAGAGGTTAAGTTCGCATGTGTAGACGGACCAGAGTTCGACGGACACAAGGTGAACTTTGAGGAGGCTATGCAGCGTCAGCAGATCTACAAGACTGCAGAGGGCAGAGCATTCCTTGCAGCAAAAGAGGGCGATACACATCATGGCGGATGTGGAAACTGTGGAGGTGACAAGTAATGGCTATAGAAGTAGATGTTTGGAAGAGAGTGCCGGTTCGCGAGCAGGAGCCACAGGTACGTGCAAAGAATTTTGAAGAGGTTTGTTACGGATATAATGAAGAGGAGGCTATGGCTGAGGCTTCAAGATGTATAGGATGTAAGAACGCCCCATGTATGAAGGGCTGTCCTGTATCCATCAATATCCCTGGATTTATAGCTCAGGTCAAGGAGGGCAACTTCGCTGAGGCGTTCAAGATCATCAGTGAGTCATCAGCACTTCCTGCTGTATGTGGCCGTGTATGTCCACAGGAGACACAGTGTGAGCAGAAGTGTATCAGAGGAATCAAGGGCGAGGCGATCTCCATCGGTAAGCTTGAGAGATTTGTCGCTGACTGGGCACGTGAGAACGGTATCAAGCCAGAGCCTGCAAAGGAGATGAACGGTCACAAGGTGGCAGTCATCGGATCAGGTCCTTCAGGCGTGACAGCAGCCGGAGACCTTGCAAAGATGGGTTACGATGTAACTATATTCGAGGCACTTCACCAGCCGGGCGGAGTTCTCGTATACGGAATTCCAGAGTTCCGTCTTCCAAAGGAGAAGGTAGTTGCCAAGGAGATCGAGAACATCAAGTCACTTGGTGTCAAGATAGAG
>CAVCCL010000260.1:0-9637 GCA_963600665.1 Bifidobacterium catenulatum
AGGAGATGCTCCACCGCTGAGCCACTCGCGCTTATCTGCTGTGTTACCAACAACAATATGGATAATATCACACCGCCAGTAAACTGTCAACAACTTTTTAAAATTTTTTAGCAACATGGAAATTATCCAGAGCGCGAGACGGGAATCGAACCCGCGACCCTCTCCTTGGCAAGGAGATGCTCCACCGCTGAGCCACTCGCGCTTATCTGTTGTGTTTTCAACAACAATATGGATAATACCACATCTTATTAGAATTGCCAACAATTTTTTGAAAATTTTTTACAATTTTTTATTCAAAGCTTTATTCTATGCCGGTTACTGAGTATCCACACTTCTCCACACAGCTCTTAAGCTCATCATCTGACACTTCTCTTCCGAGCTTAACAACAGCCTGCTTCTTCTTGAGGTCAACCTTTGCGTTCACCTGGCTCAGACTGTTCAGTGCATTCTGTACACGATCTGAACAGTTGCTGCAGTGCATTCCCTCTATGTAAATAGTCTTCACGGCGACAACATCCTTTATCTTGTCACCCTTGACCTTGACTGAACCACCGCCGCCACAGCAGCCTCCTTCTCCTTTAAAGTGCTTTGCAGAACTGATAACTGCGCCCACTACTATAAGCACCAGTATGCACACTACCAATATTGTTCCACCCATTATAGATCATCTCCTTCGTTATTAACAACATGTGCCACAGCCACAAGGCTTTACATTGACACCTGTCACCATCTGATTCTCAATATATCCGCCAGCCATAAGTCCTGCACGGATTATCCTGTTCCACTCTTTGGCCGAAAGCTCAATGCTGGATGAATCGTCAAGCTCAATGACACAGGCATCCTCTATACCACAGTTGGCACCACAGGCAACCTTATACATGTTTTTACGGTTGATGGCTCCTATATCCTCCAGTGTATTCACCATTCTGTACACTGTAGCCGAGCCTATACGACTGTCCTGCTTGGTCGCCTTATAATAAATCTCCTTACAGGAAGAACACTCTTCCCCGAGTATTATGTCAAGGAGTATCATTCTCTGTCTGGTTATCCTGCATCCCCTTTCCCTGAGTCTGCTGATAACGATCTCTTTCTGCATCTCTGTACGCTGGATACCTGTATCATCTATACTCTTCTTGTCCGTCTCTAATCTTTCGTTAGTCATCATACACGCCTCCTTCTGATTGTTGATAATATTATCATCAAGGTTAGTATGCCCTAACTTAAATTAGTTGTCAATAACGAATTTCAATAAATCATGTTAATTTAATTTTATAAAGTACCATTATCTGTAAATATTATGGCCGCTTTGAACAGATCTCCGTCTATGCTTATAGTGAATCTGGCATTCATCAGAGTACACAGGCTGTTCGCTATCGATAAACCAAGTCCGCTTCCCTCTGTATTTCTGGAGCTGTCTCCGCGGACAAATCTCTCCATCAGCTCATCGCTGGACACATTTAGCGGATCTCTGGATATATTCTTGAACTCCATCCTGACCTCTCCGTCTCCGCGTATCACCGATGCGTACACTCTCGTTCCCGACATCGCATATTTGCTTATATTTGCAAGGAGATTGTCAAATACTCTCCACAGATGCTGTCCATCCGCCATAACCACCGCAGGTGTATCCGATCCTGTAAATACGACCTTAAGCCCTGCCTTGTCCAGCTTGTCTCCATACTCTCCTATTGCCTGTTCCAGAAGCATATTGGCATCTATCTCCGCCCAGTTTATCTGGATATTTCCCGTCGACGCCTTGGACGCCTCCACCAGATCCTCTATCAGTTTCTTAAGTCTTGCCGACTGTCTTGACAGAACCGCTATATACTCCTGCTTAGTCGCTTCGTCCAGATTGTCCTTCTGCAGCAGATCCACATAATTGATTATGGATGTAAGCGGTGTCTTGATGTCATGGGATACATTTGTTATGAGCTCTGTCTTGAGATGCTCGCTCTTCATTCTGGCATCCACCGCCTTGGCCATGCCATCACTTATCTGGTTCAAATGTTCACCGTGCGCCTTGAATACCCAGAACATCTTTCTGGTATCAGCCTTTCTGTCCAGATTACCCTCAGCCATCTCCTTTGCGCATTTGTAAAGCTCCTGCGTCTGAATGAGATAGGTAACTATTCCTGCTATACACAGCCACTTCAATATCAGGTAAGGTAATACCAGAAATGCACTTCCAACTATAGCGCAGACTGCTATCAGAAGAATTATCTCAACTATAGTTATAAAGATATACATTCCTACGCCCTTTGCCGTAAGTGACAGGTGTCCTCTGACATATCTGAATGAGGCACCGATCTTTCTTCCGAGCCATCTCAGAAGTCTGATCACAAGACAGTCTGAGATCAGCGTTCCCGCCTTCACCTTTGCAACGATATTATTCAGGAAGAATACCGCCAGCGCATACAGAACCGCAACCGGAAGGAGCAGTGCAAAATACGTCACATCATTTGTCACAAATGAGCATGACAGGTTGGAATATTCTATGCATTTGGAGTCCAATCCTCCCTCGATGACAATTCCCATGGCCGCTGCCACAGCTCCCACAATAAGAGCCACCGTAAGTTCTGTCGGCACTCGCTCTGCTCTGCTGAGACGTATCTCTTTGTTTCCCGTCTTTACCCCTGCATTGATAATGGAAACGATCGTTAAAATGATACACAGAAGTCCGGCTGCGATAAACATTACCATTATACTTACTGCATTTTCTGACCATATAGCCAGATTTGATTCTATGTCAGCATCGTCCGCCTTTATATATTGAACGACCTTATCCTTGTCCACACTGGTTCTTGCATTGATATCGATATATGTGCCCGTATCGTATCCAAGGAGCATGCAATATCCCCCGCCTATCTCGAGATAGACGCTGTCACGGCGGGACGGATAATTGCCATTGTACAGCATGTCCTGATAATCCTCACCTAAAATATCCGCTGCCGACTCCTCTGTGGTAGCCTCCGTGTACCCATCTGTCGTATAGTCATCATAATATACGTCTGTATCCTCAGTGCCAAATAAGTAACTGTCTACTATCTGTTCAGCTTTCTTAAGCTCATCTTCATTATCAAATACGATATATTTGTATACCGGAATGTCCACGGTTGTTCCATTATCGTATATATCATCATAACCCGAGTCTATCAGGCTGTCCTTGACTAATTTTTCATTTCCGGTAGTTACCGTTATCGGGTCTGGGGTCTGATCCGAGGTGTGCAGGCAGGTCAGAGTTGCCTTGTAGCCAATGTCCATCCTCGTCTTCATCGATTCGTATACATCTGCCGTCTTAATTGCAGCCAGCGCTTCATCTGTCTTAAATGCTGCCATCACATCCGCTGCATCCAATACGCCATCTCCGTTTACATCGGCGTTGTAAAGCTGGTCACTGCTGTTGACATTTGTCACGTTCTGCTCAAGCCTCTGCACATAATCCTCCAGCTCCACGGTAAGGCTTCCATTTGTAGTTCTGGAGTAATCTGTAACCAGTCTGTCATACGTCGTCTGTCCCACAGAGCTATCGGTGAACACTCCCATATAAGCGCCCTGAAGCACCAGCCCTCCTGTACATAGTGTTCCGTACATCAGGGCAGCTATCAGAATGTATATTCCGAGCTTAAAAAACACATTTCCTCGTATCTTGTAAATAGTTTTATCCACTATTGTCCCTCCATTCTATATCCTCTTCCCCAGATAACCTTTATGTATCTCGGATCAGATGGATTTATCTCTATCTTTTCTCTCAGGTGTCTTATGTGGACCGCAACTGAACCTTCTGCTCCCATTGGATCCTCCTTCCACACCGCCTTGTATATCTCTTTCGTGGAAAATACCTTTCCCACATTCTGCATGAGAAGCTTCAATATATCGTACTCCGTAGGAGTAAGTGACATGAGCTCTCCATCCAGAGTCACCTGCTTGGATTTGTCATCGAGTTCAATGCCTCCGATGACCAGCTTATCCTTCTTCTCACTGCCTCCTCCAAGCTGCATATATCTTCTGAGCTGTGATTTGACCCTTGCGAGGAGCTCCACCGGATTGAATGGCTTGGTCACATAATCGTCTGCTCCCACCTCAAGCCCCAGTATCTTGTCGGTGTCCTCACTCTTGGCCGTAAGCATGATGACCGGAACGTTACTGTTTTCTCTTATCTTTGCCATGGCTGTTATTCCGTCCATCTGTGGCATCATAACGTCGAGGAGAACAAGCTGAATGTCGTTGTTATTTACCATATCGACCGCCTCGATTCCATTGTACGCTTTGTACACCGAATATCCCGCAGTCTTCAGATATATCTCTATCGCTGATACTATGTCCTTCTCGTCGTCGCATATAAGTATATTGTACATTTTTATAACCTCGTCCTTTTTCATAATATAACTTTTAGCTTACCACAATCACCTCCTGTTCTCAATTATCATCATATACGGATTAAGAAACAACCGGCTTAAAGTTTAAGATATCTTTAAGACTTGCCATCATTTGTGGTATACTAAAGAAGCGGTCTGCCACGGCGGACGTTATATCGCACAATATGCAAATATATATAGAAACGGAGTTTTATTTATGACCAAGAAAGATGTACTTGAGATAAGACACCTGTTCGCTCCAAAGACATGTTCCATAAGCAAGATTCGCGGATGCTATGTGGACGGAGACAGCAACAAGGTCGCAACCATCAATGAGCAGTTCCTCACCATGCCGGAGGAGGAAACCTTCAAATATTTTGAGATACTGAAAAAGACTTTATCAGGAAGCATTGGCAAGAATCTTGTCACCATGCCATTTCCTACCTCCCAGGAGTTTGAGGGCGGCACACAGGAATTCCTGAATAAACTCAGAAAGAGCAAGCTTGAGGACGACGAGCTGATAAATGAGTTCTATGACAAGGTCATCGAGAACTACGATTACACCGGCAACTACCTCATACTGCTCATCCACGATACATACGATGTTCCGGGCAAGACAACCGACGGCATCATGATGGACGATGCATCAGACGAGGTGTATGACTATATCATGTGCTCCATATGCCACGTCAACCTGTCAAAGGCTGGACTCAGCTACTTCGACGTGGAGAGCACATTCCACAACAGAGTCCGCGACTGGGTGGTCGACATGCCGGACATAGGCTTCCTGTTCCCGGCATTTATCGACAGGAGCACGGATATCCACAACGTTCTGTACTACACCAAAAAGCCGGAGGAGCTTCACGACAGCTTCATAAGTAACATCCTTGGCACTTCTCTTCCTATAACAGCGGGCGAGCAGAAGGATGTATTCCAGGAGATCGTGGCTGAAACTCTGGGCGATGACTGTAATTACGACATGGTGCGTACAATACACGACAATCTGAACGAGATGATAGAGCAGAGAAAGGACAGCCCTGAACCGCTGACCCTATCCAAGAACACTATAAAGAATCTGCTGACAGAGAGCGGAGTATCAGACGAGAAGATGGCAGACTTTGACGCCCACTATGAGAAGGTAACCGCTGCGGCAGCACCGCCTGAGCAGCCATCTGAAAACCCGGAGGATGAACCGGCCATAGTTGTACCGCGTGAGAAGTCAACTGTCATGTACGCGACAAATGTTGCAAACACCAAAACATTTGAGGTAAAGACTCCTGATGTGGTCATCAAGGTTAATCCTGAGAGAACTGATCTGGTGGAGACCATGGAGATCGACGGAAGGAAATGCATAGTCATCCAGATATCCGATCAGGTCGAGGTAAACGGAATACCTATCAACAACAAATAACACATCTGCAAACATAAAAAGACCACCGGCAGCAACTAAGCCGCCGGTGGTCTTTTTTCTATCTGCCCTACTGTTTGAGCATCTTCTTTTTCTTCAATATAATAGCGATAACTATGCTTATCACAAGTATGATACCGCACACTATCTCAAATCCATATGGTACATTCGCAAATGGCATCCACTTCGTGTCAACGTTCATTCCATACACACCGGATATGACCGTAGGCACAGCCATGACGATGGTTATGGCCGCCAGAAACTTCATGGCGTTGTTCAGTCTGTTGTTGATGATGGTCGTCATGAGCTCTCTCGTACCACTTATGATATCCCTGTATATCTGTGTCATCTCGATAGCCTGCTTGTTCTCCACCAGAACATCGTCCAGCAGTTCCTTATCCTCCGGGTACTGCTTGATCCTGCCGTATCTTGTCAGCTTGTCAAGAACTACTCCATTCGCTCTCAGTGATGTGGCGAAGTATACGAGGTTGGATTCCAGTTCGTGAAGATCTATGAGATCCGCATCCTCGGTCTCCTCCTGGATACGCTGCTCAATAAGGGTTCTTCTTCTGTCCATGACTCTCAGATAATACTGGTATGTGGTACAGTTCCTGTAGAGTATCTGGTACATGAACCTCATCCTCTTCTTGGTGCTGAACTCTCTCACCTTGCCCTCCATAAAAGCCTCAAGCACAGGAGTCTCCTCGGCGCATATGGTGATGATGCAGTCTGCAACAAGTATGATACCAAGAGGGATTGTGGTGTATGCCTCTCGCTCATTTCTTATCTCTATGGAAGGGATATCCACGATTATCAGTGTGTAGTTGTCCTCCACCTGAACACGTGAGCTCTCCTCGTCATCCAGTGCGGCTCTGACATCCGCCAGATCTATCTCAAACCTCTCGGCTATGCTCTTACTCTCATCTATGGTTGGCTTAGTCATGACTATCCAGGCGCCAGGACCATATTCCTGTATTTCACTCAAAATTCTGTCATCTGTTCTGTACAGTGTGATCATTTTCTGCGCCTCCTGCCACATAGATTACAGCATGCCTCAAATGCACATTACCGCTTGATAATATTAACATAAAAAACACGGCCTTTCAACAAAGTTTTGTGTAAAGACCGTGTAATATCTATGTATATGATCTGCCGTTTTTACCGCATCCGCATGCACGTTTATCCCGGACTAGTCAAGTGCCTTCCTGTGGGCTACAGTAACTGTCTCCTCGTAGCATGAGAAGGCTTCCTCAACCTTCTTCTGGTCAGGCTTCTTTGTGAACAGACTCACAATAGGAACTATGATAAGTCCTCCCACCATTGCAACCGCACCGCAGTTGATAGGTGACTGCATAACTGCAGGGAACTTGAACAATCCCCATGTGTTGCTTATGAAGTTCAGCGTCATGATTCCTGTTCCCCATACAAAGCATGTCCAGCACGCTGCAACTGTAGTCTTCTTCCAATATAATCCATACAGGAATGGAGCAAGGAACGCACCGGCTATAGCTCCCCATGAAACTCCCATGAGCTGTGCTATGAATGTGATCCTGCTTGAATACTGCACGATGGCTATCACAGCCGATACGGCAACGAACATGACAAGCATGATCCTCATGACAAGTATCTGCTTCTTCTCATCCATCTTAGGCGCTATGACCGGCTTGATAAAGTCTATCGTAAGTGTTGAACTCGATGTAAGGACCAGTGATGAGAGTGTGGACATGGATGCTGAGAGCACCAGTATGACCACAAGTCCCATAAGGGCTGCAGGAAGCTTCTCAAGCAGATGAGGAATGATGGCATCAAATCCCTCTGTTGCCACATCCGTACCTGTAAGTCTTCCAAATCCGCCGAGGAAATAACATCCGCCGGCAACTATAGTAGCAAAAAGTGTCGAAACAACTGTACCTGTCTTGATAGACCTCTCATCCTTGATGGCATAGAACTTCTGAACCATCTGTGGAAGTCCCCATGTTCCAAGGGATGTCAGCACGACAACACAGAACAGATTGAACACGTCAGGTCCCAGGAATGATGCAAATACACCAGGTGTATCTGACACTGCAGGATCATTTATCCTTGCCAGGCTGTCAAGTGCTCCTGTGAGTCCGCCGTAGTTGTTGAGTACCGCATATATGACTGCCACGATTCCCACCAGCATGATGAGTCCCTGAATGAAATCGTTGATCGCAGTCGCCATGTATCCACCGACGATTACATATATACCTGTAAGAGCCGCCATGACGATTACACATATCTTATAGTCAACATTGAACGCCATTCCGAACAGTCTTGAAAGTCCGTTGTACAGTGACGCTGTGTACGGAATGAGGAATATGAAGATGATGATCGACGAGAACAGCTTCAGTGACTTACTGGAGTATCTCTTCTCGAAGAACTCCGGCATGGTTCTCGTGTCAAGCTCCTGTGTGAGAAGTCTTGTACGTCTTCCAAGAACGACCCATGCCACCAGTGAGCCAAGCAGTGCATTTCCAATTCCTATCCATGTGGAAGCAATTCCATACTTCCATCCAAACTGTCCGGCATATCCAATGAATATAACCGCTGAGAAATAAGATGTTCCATAGGCAAATGCAGTGAGCCACGGGCCAACGCTTCTGCCACCAAGAACAAATCCATTCACATCCTTTGTGTGTTTTCTTGAGTAAAATCCAACTCCAAGCATGATCGCAAAGAAAACAACAAGCATAATAACTTTGAGTACCATAGTATCCTCCCAATACATTTTTTGTCCGCCGTTTTGCTTTATTGCGTTGAAGTGTATCAACTTTAAAGTTTTGCGGTTTAAATTGCTACGTCTGATTATAAGTTATACCCATACCATAGTCAAGAAATATCCACAAAAAAATACAGCGTGCGGCACTCGCTACACGCTGTATTTTTTGAGATCTGATCCAATACCCTTTCATTTGATGTCTACGACATATAATTCTTGTACATAATATATGCAAAGTACACTGCATACACCGCCAACATCACTATTCCGCCCGGCTTGGTGAGCTTCTTCTTTCTCACGCTGCACACCCAGAGCAGAACCGCAGCCACTATAGCCATGATGCCGTCCACAAGGAAGTTCTTCTCAAACTGTACCGGAGTTATGAGCATTGTAGTTCCGGCAACGAAAAGTATATTGAATATATTGCTTCCAACTATGTTGCCGATAGCTATATCCGTCTGTCCCTTCTTCGCCGCTGTGCATGATGTCACAAGTTCAGGAAGGGATGTTCCAAATGCCACTATGGTCAGTCCAATAAGTCTCTCTGTCATGCCAAGCTTTCCTGCTATATATGAAGCTGCATTTACAGTGAAATTACTTCCGACCACGACAAGTGCTATTCCAATGATTATGAGCAGTATAAGTCTCGGAGTCTTGTCCTTCTCCGTGAGCTCTATAGAATCACTCTCGCTGTTGCCCTTCTTGGCACTGATCACCAGATACACGAGGAATCCAATAAACACGATATAGAATATCACGCCCTCAAGTCTGCTGAGCATACCATCAAAGTATCCCATGCAGAGAATCATAATCGATGCCACGATAACAAATGGTATATCTATCCTGAGTGTATTCTTCTTTATAGGAAGTGCTGCTATGAGCGCTGTCACACCGAGAATGACAAGTATGTTCAATATGTTGCTTCCAAGCACATTTCCAACTGTGATTCCGGCTCCCTCAGGTGAAAGTGCCGCTTTTATGCTGACCGCAGCCTCAGGAGCACTTGTTCCCATGGCTACTATTGTAAGTCCGACTATCATCTCCGGTATGTTGCATTTGACTGCTATCTTTGATGCACCATCTACGAATACATCCGCTCCCTTTATCATGAACACAAATCCGAGCACAAGAAGC
>CAVCCL010000261.1:0-5408 GCA_963600665.1 Bifidobacterium catenulatum
CCTTTATACAGCAAATATCCACTTAAATCACTAGAAAGGAGCCGCATATGAGCATAGCATTATTTATCATATTCCTGTTTATGAACTTCTTCATACTGCTCATAATGAAGTTCGTATATGCAAATAATTATTCGTATACCGAAGGAATGATCCTGGGCGTCCACATACCAAAGGAACACAGCGAAGACGAAGCCGTCCAGTGTATCGTTGCTGCTGCCAGGCGTAAGATGAACCAGATTCTCTGGATAAATCTCATCCTGGGAACAGCCCTGTGCTTTGTCGTGTTCTGGGAGATCATCATATTCGTACTGGCGTATACCATCTGGATAATCGCATTTTGTTTTCGGATAACATATGCAAATAACTCTGCTCACAGGAAAATGTATGCCCTGAAACTGGAAAATGACTGGATAATCCCTGATCAGAAAAGGAAGCGTTACATTGATACAAATGTGTCAGCCCAGATCGGCAAAAGTGAGATCAGTTTTAATTATCATGGAATAATACTCCTTGTGGAACTCATTTGTCTGCTGCCATTTGTGATAGGAAAAGGTGTGGCCATATCAACCACAATGATCATAATGGGTATCTGTTCTGTCCTGATATCGCTGGCATCCATGATATTCCACATATATGTGAACAAACACGAGCGAATTGTATACAGCTCGGATACCCAACTCAACCAGACCATAAACAAAACCATGAAGATATACAAAGGACTTGCAATGCTGCTCCTGTCATTGATAAATGCTATTGCATGGATATATGTTGCCATTGACACCCTGATCCACAGCATATCATCAGCCAGTAAGTCCCAGCAAATTTCGCATTCTGATATCCTGAATTTCAAGGGAACACTTTCAGATGTCTCACTGTGCAGCTCCGCATTCTATGTCTACATATTTATTCAGACTCTTGCGGTCATCGGACTGTTTGCACCTCTCATCATGGCACAGAACAGAAAACGCGAACTGCTGGCAGCCGACTCCCAGCCTCTGTATGTAGATGACGACGAATACTGGAAAACCGGATATTACTACAACCCTTCCGACCCTCACGTGCTCGTCCAGAACAGATTGCAGAGCGGGAATTATACATTTAACTATGCCACCCGTGGCGCAAAGATTTTTACAGGACTTACATATATCCTTATCACTGCCTGCATCGCCTGGATGATAGGTGCACTTGTGCCATTCATAAACGTGCATATTGACACTCAGCTTGATTCCAATAAGCTCACCGTCTCCGCCGCCATATACACGTCGGAGATATACTTTGATGACATCAAGGAGGTTCAGCTTCTGGATGACCTTCCAGACAATGATTTTGTCCGCATAAATGGAGGTGCCACCGATGAATACCTGATCGGCCATTTCAAGAGCAGCACCTACGGCAAATGTGAGCTGTATGTATACGCAGACAGCCAGCCCATAATTATGATAAAGACAAGGGATGAAGTGATATTTATGAACACTAAGGATTCTGATGATACATATTCTATATTTAAATCTATAAATTCGCCTAAACCACCAAAGTGAAATAAAACCACCATGTGTTTGCCATACATGGTGGTTTTCCATCATTTTCTCAAGAAATGCTCCCTGTTAGGGTACTCCTGCCTGAACGCTGCCAGCGCCGCGCTCTGAAGTATGGCAAATTCTTTGTCCATGTGCAGCATATGTGGCGCGTCAAATGCTATGGAGCTTATCTGATCTGCGATCTTCTTCGCCACACCCTCATCCGAGAGCTGTCCCATGCCAAATGCTATGGAGGTAAAACCTCTTCCGCCTCTGCTCACCTCAATAAATTTGAGGAATGCATTCTTGAGTTCATACAGCAATATCTCCTGTTCCTCGGCGCTTCTCCGATCCGCATCGAACAGGCAGAGCTTGCTTACGATCTCCACAGCCTGTTTCTTCTTCTGGCCTCCGATGTCCACCGATCCGCCCTCTGATATGTATTTGAGTTCCATAAGGCATCCAACAAATGCATCGTTCTTCGGCTTTCTCTTGCCATACCTCGCTGTCCACAATCTCTGACGGAACGCAGCAACCGAACCGTTGCTGTCACCGGAATTATCTGAACCATTCTTTTTCAACAGCTCAAGTCTCTTGTCCGCATCCGTCTCACTGTAAAATTCTTCTATCCAGTTATTTTCCATATACATCCTTCCCGTGTTGTGTATTTATCTATGCAAGAAATCGTCCACACTGTCAATATCGACCTTCCAGTAAGGGGCCACATAATATTTGCCCTCAACCAGCCTGTGTTCAGCAAGATTATTGCCCTTAAAAAGATCAACCACCAGTCTGGCTATCTCACCAGCCTGATCCTCCTTGTCATTGTAGACAGTGCCCTGCATGGTTCCCTGTTTTATCGCCTGGAGTGCATCGTCAAGTCCATCTATCCCGAAGATGACAGGCCACTTGTCCTGGCTTATACCGGAGTTCTTGTATGCCTCAACCGCACCGAGCGCCATCTCATCATTGTTGGAGATGACCATCTCTATCTGATCACCGTACTGGCTTATGAGCTGAGTCATCCTGTTCTCTGCCTGACCTCTGTTCCAGTCGGCAAACTGGTAGCTGAGTTTCTCTAGATCCACACCATTTTCCATGAGCGTCTTCACCGAGCAATCCGTTCTGCTTATGGCATCCTGGTGTCCGGCCTCACCTTCCAGCAGCACATATTGTATCTTGCCATCGCCGTCACGGTCCACATCGCTGTGGTTCTTTATATAATTTGCCGCGATCTCGCCCTGCATATCTCCGGACTCCTTTGCATCACACCCCACATAGTAGAGTTTTTCCCACAGCATAAGGTCGTCGCGCACTGGCTCTCTGTTGAAGAAGATCACCGGTATATCGCTCTGTCTTGCCGCCTTTATGATATTTACAGGAGCTGTTCTGTCCACAAGGTTCACACACAGCACATCACAGCCCGCGTCGATCATTTCCTCAACGATCTCGTCCTGCTCCCGCTGGTCGTTGTCGCCGCTTCTCACAGACACGATCACTTTCATATCGGTGGTCTCCATGGTCTTTAGCTGAGATTTCAACTTGTCCGTCATGGCATTTATAAACGGATCATCCACAGTATATGTAACCACGCCGACCCTCAAGGTTTTGTCCACCTTTTCGCCGCCATTGCCGCAGCCTGAAAGTGAAAATATCATCACAAGCGCCAGCAAAAATGCAATTATTTTTCTTCTCTTCTGTCTACTCATATGAATATAAAAACCTCTCTACATCTTCGGAGAAAAGGTCGTCTCTGTATATCGTCCTTATATCCTCCTCCTGACTCTTCATCGTGTACCACCTGTTATTCAAACTGTTTGCTATCTCGTTCACACTGGCATAACCAACACTGTAACTGTCCGGAATCACCAGACACTCTATCTTGCCCGCATTGAGAAGCGCCACTGATTTCATACTTGTACCCATTCCATATAGCTGGGCACCATTGTACACACCTTTGTCAGCATTCTCGCCCAGCTCGTCAAGGGCGTATGTATCCATGACCACTATGTAGTCGACCTTGCCAAGTATATTCACAATACCGCAAATGTCCTGACTGCCGCAGCGGCTGTACACCCAGCTCACCTCACAGCCCGTTCCATCTATCGCATCCATAAGTCCGGCTTTTCTGCTCACACTGCCCTCAGTCTTGGAATAGCCTGTTATGATGCCAATACTCTTGCCACTAAGGCCATCCGTATCATTTGCCTTGATCTGCTCTCCAAGGGTGTAGCCTATCTTATAGTTATCCGGCTTTATTGTGACAAATCCCGATTCGCCATCCTCACTGTATGCATCCTGGGTTATGAGCACAAATGGCACATCGCCGAGCTGTCTCAGCATATCCGAGGTATCTTCCCCCGGTGCCGGACAGATAATAAATGCATCCACGTCATTTTCGAGCTGTTCATCTATAAGTTCCTTCTCATCCTGGGCAGTTTCTATATCATCGGTGTTACATATGATGAGATGGACATCATTTGCATCAGCCGACTGTTTCAGGCCATTTACCAGCCCATCCCAGCGCTTGTCACCAGAATTGGAAAGTATGACAGCAACTCTTTTCTGCGGTACATTTTCCTGAAATATCTGATGAATAAAAAATCCGGCGATGAGCACCAGAAACAGCTCCGCAAGCAGAAAGGTTATCTTACTCTTCTTCATTTGTCACCTTCCCCCTTCCGAAATCCTGTCTCTCAAGCTTCTCTCTGTTCTCCTCCGTGTAAGGGATCGCAGGAATGTGAATGACAACCTTTGTTCCCTCGTCCGGCTCGCTGTACACGCTAAGGCCATATTCGCTGCCAAACATCAGCTTTATTCTGGAGTGGACGTTGATAACACCTACCCCAGAGCCATGTTTTGGCACCTTGTTGTTGTCCACAAGGATATTCCGGGCAACATCCTCCGTCATACCCATACCATTATCCTCAACGGTTATGTATATATCGTCACCCTTCTTCTCGCCGCGGACGGTTATCTTGCCGCCCTCGTCCTCATCCATGTTGCCTACGCCATAGTATATGGCATTCTCCAGTATCGGCTGTATGATGAGTTTGACTGTACAGTAGTCATTTATCTCTTCATCTATGATGAATTCTGTCGCAAATCTTTCCTTGTATCTTACCTTCTGTATATTCATGTAACTTGTGCTGTGCTGGATCTCGTCTGCTATCCTTATGACGGTCCTGCCCTTTGACAGGCTGATCCTGAGAAGCTTTGCAAGCTCAGATATCATGAACACCGCATCGGTATTCCTGTCTGCCTCCACCATCCATGTGATGGACTCCAGTGTATTGTACAGGAAATGCGGATTGATCTGGCTCTGCAGCGCATCCATCTCGCTCTTTCTACGCTCATTCTGCTGCCTGATTATCTCCTGCATCAGAACCTCTATCTGCTCGTAGGATTTCTTGACAGAATATCCCAGATGCCTGATCTCAGAGGAACCTCCGATATATATATCCTTAGTGCCTCCGGTCTCATACGCCTTTACCGACTCGTTCAGCTTAAGTATAGGCCTTGATATCCTCTTTGTTATGATCCTGTTCACCCACAGAAGCATCATGAGAAGTATCACGACCGTTGTAGTGATGTAATATCTGTACTGATTTATGTTTGCCGTCTGAACACTCTCCGGTACCACTCCTATGATCTTCCATCCTGTGTAGGCTATACTGCTGACAACAACATTTTCCTTGCCGCCAGACAGCTTGAGCTCATATGTACCATCGTCATATCCGGCTGCCACACTGCTGTCTTCTGTAAAAAATCCCCTGTCTATCTCTGATCTGCGCGGATGATATATGATGTCGCCATCACGGTTACACAGATAATAGTAAGTCTCACTTGATGAATCATTTATCCTGGACAGAGTCTCCTCTATCAGGGAAT
>CAVCCL010000262.1:0-4689 GCA_963600665.1 Bifidobacterium catenulatum
ACAATATTTAATAAGGAGAGGGAAACACATGGATTTCAACTTAAACAACTATGTTGAACAGGCAATGAAGGGGGATTCGGCAGCATTTGAGGAGATATATAAGCAGACTTATTGGACTGTATATTACACCTGCTTTAATTTCCTGAAAAACGAACAGGATGCCGCCGACACTACACAGGAGGTCTATGTCACTGTAATGAACTCCCTGTCCACACTTCAGGACAAGGACAAATTTCTTCCATGGCTGAACCGCATCGCCGTGAACAAATGCAAGAACATTCTGCTCAGGAACACTCCTGTCACGGTGAACATGGATGAGGTGGAGAACGTAATACCTGAGGAGAACGAAAATTTTCTCCCGGAGGACTACATAACCAACCAGGCAAAACGCCAGCTCGTAATGAATATTATCAGGACAAGCCTGACTGACGTTCAGTATCAGACAGTATTTCTGCACTATTTTAATGGATTTTCGGTATCAGAGATCGCCGAGATCATGGGATGCCCGGTGGGAACCGTCACATACCGGCTGAGCGTATCCCGCGGCAAGATCAAGCAGGCAGTTGCCAGATATGAAAATACAAGCGGCGATAAACTGTACTCCATCGGCGCACTTCCACTTCTTGCATGCATTTTCGCAGAAGAGTTCAGAGGTCTTTACCAGGTATCTCCCACTCCCGCCCATATATTAAATTCCGTCTCTACACATGCAGTTATCAAAGGAGCAGCAAAGAAAGGAGCTGACGGAATGTTAAAGACAGCGAAAGCAAAAATCATCGCAGGAGTTGCAGGCGTTATGGTCGCAGGAGGAATTGCAACAGCGATCATCCTTGGAGTCACAAACAATGACAAGGAAAAGACAAATGAAAACCACACGGCCACCGAGGCACAGGCAACAGCAGATATTGATATGGCAAATGGTACAACCTCAGATGGAGCTGACACATTTGTCTCTGAGGATACAGAATCGTCGGAGGATATTGCAGGAACAGCAGAGGATCACGCAGATAATAAAGACACCTCTTCTGTCCAGGCCAGGAATCTGGATATCAAGCTGGAGGTTGTCGGCGAATTCAGCGATGGACTTGCACCTGTAAAGGAAAAAAGCAAAGGTAAATGGGGATTTATCGACAAACAGGGCAACCTCGTGATCGACTACCAGTACACATCAGTATATGGATTCAGAGAAGGTCTTGCATGTGTGCAGACAAGTGATAGCGGTTCATGGGGATATATTGACACCACCGGCAATGTTGTCATCCCTATCAAGTACGATCACGTAACCTACTTCTCCCCTGAGGGTGTTGCGCTTGTGACGATCGGCAGTACCGGATATCTCATCGATAAAACAGGCGCCGTTCTTCTTGAGACCGATTACGAGAGCTCCGGAGAATGTTCCGAGGGACGCATCAATGTAAAGAAGGATGAAAAATGGGGCTATATCGACACGCAGGGCAACCTCATCATAGATTGTCAGTACGACGTAACAGGTCACTTCTCGGATGGCCTTGCATGGGTACGCAAGGATGATAAATCCGGCTACATTGATTCCCAGGGAAATGTGGTGATCGATTTCATCTATGATTCAAGCTTCAATAATTCATCTACATTTACCAATGGATATGCAGCCGCCCAGAAAGACGGAAAATTCGGACTGATCGACAAACAGGGTAATGTGGTGATTGATTTTATATATGACAGTATGGGATCTTATTCAGACGATGGTCTGATCGCTGCAGAAAAGGATGGGCTCTGGGGATATATAGATATAAACGGCAACACAGTAATCGACTTTAAGTACGACTATGCCTATCAGTTCTACGACGGACTTGGCTACGTGGAACTGGATTACAAGTATGGGTTTATAGACACTGCCGGAAATGTGGTTGTGGACATCATATATGACACAAACTACACTCCACTCCAATATCGCTTCGATGACGGTATCACTCCTATGATACTGAATGGTCAGGGCTGCTATATTGATATAAACGGAAATGTAGTGATTGGCAAAGTAACTGATTAGCTCACAGCTATAATTTCTGAAATATACCATAGCAAAGACGCAGGGCGCAGATAAAGATCTGCGCCCTATGTCATATTAATATCGCAAGTTTTAAACTATAAATCTGCTACACTCCACGAACTGAGAGTCTTCAATATGATCGCAAGTGTATCTTCCCTGGCCTTCTGACATTCCTGCGGGAATTTCTTCTCTCTAGGCAGGGCGCCATTGTTCACCGGAAAATATCCCAGATTGTGGCTGCCTGTCTCCGAATTGATATGCCTGTAGCCGTGCGTAAAGTTCTCACGCTTAAGTCTCTCCATAAGCAGCTCTGAGTCATGCTTTGACGGCACAGATTCATCGTGGGTCGATGTGAGGAAAAGAATGTCACCGCATATCTTTTCAACCGGAATCTCATTCTCTATCGTTCCATTTTTCTCCCACTCTTCAAAGAAATACAGCACACGCATATGATGTTCCTTTATGCATCTTTTCAGGAAATTGGAAAACATATGCGCATTTGACACATACGGAAAGTCTTTTCCACGATAGGAAACCATCGCCTTGCAAGGATCAAGATCAGCCTTGCCGCTGCCCTGCATGATATGTCCAAATGTGGATGCTGCAATAACCAGACTTATATCCGGTACGACCGATGCAGCAAGCAGCGCCATTCCCGCGCCCTTGGAATTGCCATATATACCGAACCTTCTGTATTTCCCTGATCCGTACTCTTTCATGCGGTCGGCAGCAGTCTGGAACATCTCCAGTGGGATCGCCCTCATGGTATCCGGAAGTCCCGGTGCCCCGTAATATGTCATGGCTAGAACAGAGTATCCCTTCTCTGCAAATAGCCCGGCATACTTCTCAGGCAGTTCCAGTCCTTTTAATCCCTGAATGACGATCAGCAGTCTGTCATCCTCGCTTTCAGTATCATATAATATTCCCTCAAATCCATCCTGCAGATATGTATATTTTGATTTCTTCATAAAGCCCCTTCTCCTATTGGACTATAGTCCATTTTAACGGCCTTGTATCCGTGTAACATGGAAATTACAGCATTCATCCCCCTGTCCAAGGGTCTTGGTACGGTGAAGCTGACCTCCTTCATTCCTGTAATTTCTCTCGTCCATGTTGCACAGGCACGGAACGAATTCAAAGCAGTTTTCCCTCTTGCCCAGTTTGCAGATTCCACATTCCGTATACGTGTTATAGAATTCGTCAACGCCTTTCTCATAGTGGAATTTCCAGTCAAGCTCATACTTCGATGTCTGGCTTGCTATGCTCTCCTGCACCTTTTTGTCCTGCACCTTGTCAGTGAAGAGCGTGCACTTCTTGTTCTCATGCGCCTTCACCATGAACGGCGAATCAAATACCGCTGTGACCATCTCATCCACAACTTCAGGAGTGATCCTGTCCGGCTCTGCCTTGTGCAGTGAAAATACAAATGCTGCGATATACAGATTCATCTCCAGTGAGCTTCCACCTATATCCGGAGTTCTGAGGAGCATCTCTTTGTACTCTCTCTTCACGGATCTTTTGTATTCCTTCATATCCATATCAGGATATATCTCCGCAAGCCTTGCAAGCGCCTGCTTAAAACACAGCAGTTCCACAGCCTTTGCATACATTCCATATTTCAACATTTTAATCGCCTGCCTTTTTATTCCTGTATCCATTCCTTAAGTGCGGCTGAGAGCCTTCTGTCTATATCCTTTCTCGTCGCCTCGCACTCATTTGGATAATCCTTTGCAGCCTTGAATATAAACTTCATGACGAATTTCAGTCCAACCGGAAGCGCCATACGAAGCATCGATTCCGGTAGAACAAAATGAGTTCCGTGCTCATACACAAGCGGCACATACTCACATGTATGCGGGTGCTCCTTCAGACGTTGATCCATTCTGCGGATGTATTTGCCCGCCTCCCAGAACGAGTCGTCATCTGCGCCAATCAAAAACAGTTTTCCCTTTATGTTCTCGACCTTGATCATTTCCTCTTCTGTATGTTCCCTGGCCTTCTCCGAATCGATGAACAGGCAGGTACTGCGCTCAATGTCACCGGAACCCTTTGTCTCCTCCTCGATTTTCTGCCAGTACACAGGATGTTCATACACAAATGGCATGTACGGAAGAGACTCTCCTCTCCACGAAAGAGTCGACGCTCCCGGTATCGGCCACTCCTTACATCCGTCTTTGTTGCCCTGTTCAAATCCCTGCCATACAAAGTCACTTGCCGTAAGTCCAAATGTCAATGTGATATCCGGAAAATACGATGCCGCAACAAGAGAATCCATGCCAGCCGTGCTCATTCCCATGATACCTATTTTCCGGTTTCCATGACTCTTCAGCCATGCGATAGCCGACTCTATTCTCTCCAGCGGATTATTTACATGGCTGTAATTCTTTCTTCCGGGAGATACACAGAGTGCGTTCACACCATTTTTGTGCAGCCACTTCGCTCCGCACTTCGCCATATAGTCATTCGGATCATCTCCAAACAGTCCTATGAATGCACAGTCAGCCCCATTTGGATTCTCGTAGTATGTTCCGTAGAATCCGTCCTTCTCGATCTCAAAAAACTGTTTTTTCACAACTTTTTCCTCCATTATCTACAGTAAATCTCATGATTTCCTTGGAAACCAAGGAATACATCGGTTTACATTTTTACAATAGTCTATATAC
>CAVCCL010000263.1:0-16981 GCA_963600665.1 Bifidobacterium catenulatum
GAGTCCCAGGAGCGTATGGCTATAGTTGTCGATCCTAAGGATGTTGATACTATGCTCGGATACGCTGAGGAGGAGAACCTTGAGGCTGTAGTAGTTGCAAAGGTTACAGAGGAGCCTAGACTTATCCTCAAGTGGAGAGGCAAGGACATCGTGAATATCTCACGTGCATTCCTCAACACAAATGGTGCTCATCAGGAGACTCAGGTCAAGGTTGAAGTTCCAAGCAAGGCTGACAATTACTTTGCTTCAGTTAAGGAGCCTGAGGATGTCAAGAAGGCATGGCTCGATACACTGTCAGATCTGAATGTGTGCTCACAGAAGGGACTTGTGGAGATGTTCGACAGCTCTATCGGAGCAGGAACAGTCACAATGCCTTACGGTGGAAAGTATCAGCTCACACCTACACAGACAATGATCGCAAAGCTTCCTGTACTCAAGGGCAAGACAGACACTATCACCATGATGAGCTACGGATTTGACCCATATCTGTCAAGCTGGAGCCCATATCACGGTTCAGTATATGCAGTTGTTACATCAGCAGCCAAGATAGCTGCAGCAGGTGGAGATGTAAGTAAGATCAGACTTACATTCCAGGAGTATTTCAAGAGACTTGGAACAGACCCATACAGATGGGGACAGCCACTGGCAGCGCTCCTCGGAGCATATGATGTTCAGATAGGACTTGGACTTCCATCAATCGGTGGAAAGGACAGTATGTCAGGTACATTCAATGATATAGATGTACCTCCAACACTTGTATCATTTGCAGTTGACGTGGCAAGCTACATGGACGTTGTGACACCTGAGCTCAAGAAGGCAGGCAATGTTCTTGTGGAGATGGATATAGAGAAGGACGAGAACGACATACCTGTATATGAGAATGTTCTGTACATGTATGACCTCCTGAACAAGAAGATCAAGGAGGGCAAGATCCAGTCTGCATACGCAGTTGGATTTGGAGGTATCATAGAGGCTGTCAGCAAGATGGCATTTGGAAATAAGCTCGGTGTTGAGCTTGAAGATACAGTGAGCAAGAAGGATCTCGTTGCCAAGAACTACGGCGCTATCATTCTTGAGGTCAAGGCAGCAGATCTTGATCAGCTCGGAATTCCTGTCAAGAAGATAGGTAAGGTTACAAAGGAGCCTGTATTTACATACAAGGATGTCACGATCACCATGGACGAGGCTCTTGCAGCTTGGACAAAGACTCTTGAGAAGGTATTCCCAACAGAGTCAAATGTACCACAGACAGAGATCAAGACTGGACTCTTCGATGCCAAGACAGTTTACACATCAAGGAACAAGGTTGCCAAGCCAAAGGTATTTATACCGGTATTCCCTGGTACAAACTGTGAGTACGACTCAGCAAAGGCATTTGAGAGAGCAGGCGCAGACGTACAGACGATAGTATTTAGAAATATGACAGCACAGGGAATCAGAGATTCGGTTGACGCATTTGCAAAGGCAATCAGCGATTCACAGATCATCATGTTCCCAGGTGGATTCTCAGCCGGTGATGAGCCAGACGGATCAGGTAAGTTCATCGCAACTGCATTCCGTAATGCCAAGATCTCAGAGGAGGTAATGAAGCTCCTGAACGAGAGAGACGGACTTGCACTTGGTATCTGTAACGGATTCCAGGCACTCATCAAGCTTGGTCTTGTGCCTTACGGCGAGATCAGACCACAGACAGATGATTCACCTACACTGACAATGAACAGCATAGGTCGTCATCAGTCCAAGATGGTATACACCAAGGTTGTAACAAACAAGAGCCCATGGCTGAAGAAGGCAGAGCTCGGCGGAGTATACACAATTCCTATCTCACACGGTGAGGGACGTTTCGTTGCAAGCAAGGAGTGGTGCGAGAAGCTCTTCGCAAATGGACAGGTTGCAACACAGTATGTCGACATGAATGGCAACCCAACCATGGACGAATACTACAACGTCAACGGTTCATACTACGCGATCGAGGGTATCACAAGCCCAGACGGACGTGTACTCGGTAAGATGGGGCACTCAGAGCGTATCGGACAGGCTGTAGCTGTAAACGTATACGGCGACCAGAACCAGAAGATATTTGAGAGTGGTGTGGAGTACTTCAAGTAAGATAAAATATGAAACAGATTGATCACCGGGCTTTGCCTGGTGAGGTGATACATGAACGGGGACAGGTGAGAGCAATTGCCACACCTGTCCTTGTTTTTTATCAGGGGGATATCAGGAGTGAATAAATCGAAGAAACTAGGCAGGTATTTCATAGTATTTTTAATACCGGTAATATGTCTTCTTATACATATGTACATAAGGGAGTGCTATCCATTTGGAAATAATACCATTCTGCTTGGGGATGCAAATGCACAGTATTACTGGTTTGAAAAAATTCTGCTTGAGAAGATAAAGAATGGAGAATCGCTACTGTTTAGCTGGCAGGCGGGAATGGGATTTGAATTCTACCAGAACTTTTTCTATTATCTGGGCAGTCCGTTCAATATAATAGCCATGATCATCGGCAATTGGGATATGGAGATAGGTGTTGCGGTCACCATGATGGTTCAGGTCGGTGTGTGTTCAGTTACTATGTTGTATTATCTGAAGCACACGTCCAGAAACAGTGAAAAAACCGGAATATTAAATGACTGTATTTGTATGCTCCTGGCGATCGTGTATGCCATGTGTAATTATGTCCTGGCGTATCAGTATAATTATATATGGCTTATAAGTCTTATACTTGCACCACTTGTTTTGCTGGGAGTGGAAAGGTTAAATGAAGGTGTTGGAGAAAAACTGTACATTTGCAGTATGATCCTGGTGTTTATAACCAATTTTTATTTTGCATGGTTTATATGTATTCTTTCATTTGTATGGTTTGTGGACACGTGCGAGGGAAGTGCCAAGGTGATAATAAGGAAGACAGCAAGGTATATTTTCTTGTCGGTTATCTCTGCACTTTCAACCGCGTTTGTTCTGCTGCCGTGTTATCTGGCTGTTGTTGGAAGAGATGGAATGACAGTACAGGAGGAAGCTGGCTTATGGGGCTGGATTGGAAATATCGCGGATTTTATACAGAGCTTTTTCTGGAAAAGTCCGATAGATCAAGCCGGTAAAAAGTTATATACATATAATGGATATATCACGGTTACAGTGTTGTTTCTGGCAGCATTGTATGTGTTTAATCGAAATATCAGGCTGGCCAGAAGAGTGAAAAGAGTTATCGAGATACTGGTGATCGCGTTCCAGCTAAACTGGTTGCTCGGTTCGTATGTATTTCATGGATTTGCTTTTCCGAATTCGTACAGCAACAGATTTCAATTTATCCTGGGGATATTACTGCTTGTAACAGCTTTTGAGGAATTGATAAATATAACGCAGATAAGTATAAAGCAATGTGCGACAATACTTGCTGCTGGTGCGTTGATCGTATTTGGGACACTGGTCAATACATCCGAGGTAAATGATCCAATATCATATATGGTGACAATACTTATTGTTGTATATGGCCTTATATGCGTGTGTCTGTATACAAGAAAAAGCATAGGCAGGAGTGCGCTGGTCGTCAATATACTTGTCATATGTTTTCTGGAGCTCGTGTCGAATTATTTTATAGTAAGCGAAAGCAGCTATGATTCAAGTGGTGAGAAAAGTAGAGGAACTGAGCTGTGGATTGCCGATTATGAAAATATAGAAACTGAGATCGGTGAGAGGAAAACTTCATGGGTAGATTCACAGAGGGGAATGGGAAATTCTGATGCCAGTATTTTCTCATCCATACTGAATAGAAACATCTTGGATCTGTATAAGAAGACAGGCTTGTCATATCAGGGAAATGGCGGATCATATACTTACAGATGTACAACACCGCTGACGAGTACGCTTTATAATGTACGATATGTACTTACGGATCACCAGATGTATTTTGGCGGCTATGAAAGCATTTACAGCAAGAGTGTCTTCAATACATATAAAGATAAGACTATGACGTATTCTGTGAGTGAGAGCCCATACACTGCCGGGCTTGGGGTCCTTGTTAGTAGAGATGTCGAGAACTGGAATTCGGATTCAGACGATCCATTTGAATTTCAGAATAAATTTGTAGCATGTGCATTGGGTGAAGGCAACATATTTGAAAAGATAGACATAGAAAATGTATCTGTTTCTCCGTTTGGAAGTGAGATATTATCTCAGGATGATTTTGATATTGAATACAAGAACATATGGGCTGCGGATGGACTGTTTTACGTTGCAAATACATATGAATTCACTGTTCCGTCTGATATGCACATGTATATTTATGCGTATGATGATGATCAGGTATGCTGCAAATTATATATAAATGATGTGCCTGTAGTTGATGATTCGTCATATATGTCTATGTCAGAGCTCCTTGACGTTGGAGATGTGCATAAGGGACAAAAGATCACATTAAAGGTAAGCAATAGTTCTCTGGCGGGAACAATGGGAAATACGAATGTTCTTGTGTATAAGTACAACGATGAAGTGATGAAGACTGTTGTGGGAAAACTCAGAGACAACCAATATGCTTTGGAAAGCATGGGAACGACAAAAGTGTCGGGCAGGGTTAAGGCAGAAGCTGATAGCCTGCTGTATACCTCTATACCATATTATAGAGGATTTAAGGTGTATGTAGACGGAGAGGAGAAGGAGCTGGTATCAATTGCAGGTGCCATGTGCGGCGTTGAGGTGTCAGCGGGAGAGCATGAAATAGTGTTCAGGTATTTCCCTTATGGATTGAAAACAGGCATAGCGCTCTCACTTGCAGGCTTGATACTGTTGTATATATATTGGAAGAAATTCTCTATGACTGTATGCCAACCCACTCCATAAATTTCCTCATAGCCGTACCCTGATTCTTCACCCCCGAGTAAGCGAACCCAACAGTTCTGCTCGGAATAGGAGTGTTAAGAGGAAGTTCGGTGATGACTCCTGAGTTCAGTTGTTCCTGCGCAAATTCGCGGACTACGCTTGCGACGCCCATTCCGATGGCAGCGAAGTCGATGAGGAGATCCATGTTGTTGATCTCAAGTACCTGGCTGCAGCTTATGCCCTGTGAGCGGAGATATTCATCCACGTGAGTACGGGTTACATTTGCCTCCTCCAGAACCATGAGGTTGGAGCCTTCAAGGATGTCGACTGTTGATATATTGGACATACCTGAGTTGATTGAGTTATGAATAGTGGTAGAAGCAGAGATGCCGGATGAATGTCCGGTGTCTCTGCTTTTTTTATCCACATCATGATCTGCTGCATCGCCGTGTGTGGCAGAGGCTAAGCCTGAGTTTAGCAGCGGTATAATGTTACCCTTGATATTGCCTGGAAGCTCATCGGCAAAGCTGTATTGATCTCTGCCATTTGCACGCTCGTAGAAATTATCCAGATATTCAGGGCTTGCCACAAATACGTCATGTATCTCCTTGACAGGAGAGTAGACTATCCCCTTTGGAAGCTCTGTGTTGCAGATCAGGCCTATATCTATGTCCTCGTTTCTGAGCAGCTTGATGGTGTTCACGGTTGAGTGGCAGTCTATGCTGAACTTGATGTTGGGATTCTCCCTGATGAAGTCCTTCAGATAGTCCAGGAGTATGTGCTTGCACAGGGATGTGCTCACGCCGATCCTTATGTGGCCGATTCCGAGCTCCTTGTAATTCTTCAGATTTTCCTCGCCCATGTTCAGGGAGTCAAATGCCCTCTCAACATATTCATAGAGAACCTGTCCCTCTTCGGTCAGGGTGACACCTTTTGAGCTCCTGGAAAAGAGTGCAGTGCCAAGCTCGGATTCCAGCTTGGAAATTGATTTGCTGATCGCAGGCTGGCTGATGTAGAGCTGATTTGCAGCTTTGCTGATGTTGCCGGCTTTGGCAACTGTATGAAAAATAACGTAATTGTTCAGATTACTTATCATGATATTCCTCCAGGTTATAACAACTATTCTTTTTATATATTGTAATTATACCTAGATGAGTGATATTATCAAGAGTAAGAATTTGTATTTAGAAACAAATGATAGGAGGACTATAAATATGGGTATGACCATGACTCAGAAGATTTTAGCTGCTCATGCAGGACTGCCATCAGTTGAAGCAGGACAGCTTATCGAGGCAGATTTGGATTTAGTATTAGGAAATGATGTAACAACTCCAGTCGCAATTCACGAGATGGAGAAGTTCAACAAGAAGGAAGTATTTGACAAGAAGAAGATAGCACTTGTCATGGATCACTTCACACCTAACAAGGACATCAAGAGTGCAGAGCACTGTAAGTGTGTAAGACAGTTCTCAGCGGCAAATGAGATTGAGAACTATTTCGATGTTGGAGCAATGGGTATCGAGCATGCGCTCCTTCCGGAGAAAGGACTTATCGTGGCAGGTGAGACATGTATCGGAGCAGACTCACATACATGTACATACGGAGCACTCGGAGCATTCTCAACAGGTGTCGGAAGTACAGATATGGCAGCAGGAATGGTGACAGGCAAGGCCTGGTTCAAGGTTCCATCAGCCATCAAGTTCAACATCGTTGGCGAGAAGGCAAAGTGGATCAGTGGTAAGGATGTCATCCTTCACATCATCGGCATGATCGGTGTCGACGGTGCACTTTATAAGTCTATGGAGTTTGTTGGAGAGGGTATCAAGAACCTCACAATGGACGACAGATTTACAATTGCTAACATGGCCATCGAGGCAGGTGCCAAGAATGGTATCTTCCCTGTCGATGAGCTTACAGAGGAGTACATGAAGGAGCACAGCACAAAGTCATATACAAAGTATGAGGCAGACGAGGACGCTGTATACGATGCAGAGTACACCATCGACCTGTCACAGCTTAAGCCGACAGTTGCTTTCCCTCATCTCCCAGAGAATACAAAGACTATAGATGAGGTCGGTGACATCAAGATCGATCAGGTAGTCATCGGTTCATGTACAAATGGACGTATCTCAGATATGAGAATTGCAGCGGATATCATCAAGGGAAGAAAGGTAGCTGACGGTGTCAGAGTTATCGTCATCCCTGGAACACAGGATATCTACCTTCAGTGTATTGAGGAAGGCCTTATGACTATATTTGTCAAGGCCGGAGCAGTGGTTTCAACTCCTACATGCGGACCATGTCTTGGAGGACATATGGGCGTTATGGCAGCAGGAGAGAGAGCTGTATCAACAACCAACCGTAACTTCGTAGGACGTATGGGTCATGTAGACTCAGAGGTATATCTTGCCAGCCCTGCTGTCGCAGCAGCTTCAGCTATCACAGGTAAGATCAGCAGCCCTGACGAACTCGGTTTATAGGATTCAGTCTATTACAGAATTTTTTATAAGGAGATATAGAGTATGAAAGCACATGGAACAGTACACAAATATGGTGACAACGTAGATACAGATGTAATCATCCCTGCAAGATATCTGAATTCATCAGATCCTGCAGAGCTCGCAAAGAGCTGTATGGAGGACATAGATAAGGATTTCGTTAAGCGCGTAAAGCCGGGCGACATCATGGTGGCAAGAAAGAATTTCGGCTGTGGATCTTCAAGAGAGCATGCACCTATAGCCATCAAGGCTTCAGGAATAAGCTGCGTAATCGCAGAGACATTTGCCAGAATCTTCTATAGAAATGCAATCAATATCGGACTTCCGATCATCGAGTGCCCTGAGGCAGCAGAGGCTATTCAGGCGGGAGATGATGTGGAGATCGACTTCGACAGCGGTATGATCTACGACAGAACCCAGGGAACAGAGTTCAAGGGACAGGCCTTCCCTCCGTTCATGCAGGAGATCATCAAGAGCGAGGGACTCATCAACTATATAAACAACAAGAACTAATGTTAAAGGGGTACATTTAGAAGGAAGGGATTACAAATGAGATGTAGTAATTGTGGAACAGAGTTTGCTGACGGATCAGCACAGTGTCCTGTATGTGGAGCCATGGCATATGCGCAGCAGCCATATGGCGGACAGCCTCAGCAGAATACACAGCAGACATACGGTGGACAGTATCAGCAGAACGTGCAGCAGTCATATGGCGGACCATATCAGCAGGACATGCAGCAACCGTACGGTGGACAGCCTCAGCAGAATATGCAGCAGCCATACGGCGGACAGTATCAGCAGAATATGCAGCAGCCATATGGCGGACAGCCTCAGCAGAACATGCAGCAGACATACGGCGGACAGTATCAGCAGAATATGCAGCAGCCATATGGTGGCCAGCAACAGGCAAACAAGCCGGCGTTTGGTATGGGATGGTTTAAATTTACTATCTATGTTCAGTTGTTCCTGAATGCTTTAGTAATGTTGATAAATGGAGTGAGCTATTTTACGGGAAGTGGTTATGGTGAATATAAGGATTCAGTATATTTATTCTACCCTTCGCTTAAAGTGACTGACATATGTTTGGGAATCATATCTATCTTATTTGCGGCATATGCGATATTTACACGTATGCAGCTTGCAAAGTTCAAGAAGAATGGCCCGTTATTCCTGTATATACTGTTTGGCGGACACATTGTTCTGGGAATCTTGTCAAATGTGATCACACTCGCGATAATTGGCTCAGGCAGTGTGAGTGCATATAATATGGGACGTATATTTGGACAGGTTACAGGAGTGATAGCATTACTGATAATAGATATCATATATTTCCAGAAGAGAAAGTCACTCTTTGTAAATTAGCGGATAGCAGACAACGCAATTATCTGATGAATTATCAAATGATTATATAATGAAAGAAGGAATAAGAAAATGCAGTGTAATTTAGCCGTAATAAAAGGCGACGGTATCGGCCCTGAGGTAGTCACAGAGGCTATGAAGGTTCTTGATACAGTAGGTAAAAAGTTTGGACATACATTTGACTATGAGCAGATCCTCATGGGTGGATGCTCAATAGATGCAACAGGCGTACCACTTACAGACGAGGCAGTGGCAGTTGCAAAGTCAAAGGATGCAGTTCTCCTCGGCTCGATCGGAGGAAACACATCTACTTCACCATGGTATAAGCTCCCTCCAAATCTCCGCCCGGAGGCAGGACTTCTGAAGATCAGAAAGGAGCTTGGACTCTTCGCAAATCTTCGCCCGGCAAATCTCTACGATGAGCTGAAGGAGGCTTGCCCACTTAAGGCTGAGATAGCAGAGCGCGGATTTGACATGATGATGATGAGAGAGCTCACCGGTGGTCTCTACTTCGGCGAGAGACACACAGAGGAGGTTGACGGAGTTATGACAGCCGTTGATACCCTCACATACAATGAGAACGAGATCAGAAGAATAGCCATCAAGGCATTTGACATAGCTATGAAGAGAAGAAAGAAAGTCACATCCGTAGACAAGGCAAATGTACTTGATTCTTCAAGACTTTGGAGAAAGGTCGTTGAGGAAGTGGCAAAGGATTATCCTGAGGTTGAGCTCGAGCATATGCTTGTCGACAACTGCGCAATGCAGCTTGTGAAGGATCCTGCACAGTTCGATGTGGTTCTCACAGAGAACATGTTCGGAGACATCCTCTCAGACGAGGCTTCCATGATCTCAGGTTCTATAGGAATGCTTTCATCTGCATCACTTAACGAGACAAAGTTTGGTATGTATGAGCCATCAGGCGGCTCTGCACCTGACATAGCAGGACAGAACAAGGCAAATCCAATCGCGACCATTTTGTCAGCGGCAATGATGCTTAGATACACATTTGACCTCGACAAAGAGGCAGATGCGGTTGAGAATGCTGTAAAGCAGGTACTCAAGGACGGATACAGAACAATAGATATCCACTCAGAGGGAACACAGCTCGTAAGCAGTTCTGAGATGGGTGATCTTATCTGCGAGAGAATATAGAAAGAACTATTATTGGAGGAGAATAAGATGAAGAGTGATAATGTTAGGGTTGGAATGCAGCAGGCGCCACACAGATCTCTGTTCAACGCACTGGGCATGACCAAGGAAGAGATGGAGAGACCTTTAGTAGGTATCGTATGTTCATACAATGAGATCGTTCCAGGCCACATGAACCTGGATAAGATAGCACAGGCAGTAAAGATGGGAGTTGCCATGGCAGGTGGTACACCTGTTATGTTCCCTGCGATCGCTGTGTGTGATGGTATAGCAATGGGACACATCGGAATGAAGTATTCACTGGTTACAAGAGATCTGATCGCAGACTCAACAGAGGCTATGGCTATAGCTCATCAGTTTGATGCGTTGGTTATGATCCCTAACTGCGATAAGAACGTTCCAGGACTTCTCATGGCAGCAGCCAGAGTAAATGTCCCAACAGTATTTGTATCTGGCGGCCCTATGCTTGCCGGACACGTAAAGGGAAATAAGACAAGTCTTTCAAGCATGTTCGAGGCTGTTGGTTCATATGCAGCCGGAACCATGACAGAGGATGACGTATATGAGTATGAGTGCAAGACATGTCCTACATGTGGCTCATGTTCAGGTATGTACACAGCAAATTCTATGAACTGTCTGACAGAGGCTCTTGGAATGGGACTTCCTGGAAATGGAACAATCCCAGCAGTATATTCAGAGAGACTTAAGCTTGCAAAGCATGCCGGTATGGCTGTTATGGATATGTACAGAAAGGGCATCAAGCCTAGAGACATCATCACAAAGGAGTCGATCATCAACGCTCTTACAGTTGATATGGCACTTGGATGTTCAACCAACTCTATGCTCCACCTTCCAGCCATCGCACATGAGATCGGTTTTGACTTCGATATCTCATTTGCAAATGAGATCAGCGCAAAGACACCTAACCTGTGTCACCTTGCTCCTGCAGGCCACACATACATGGAGGATCTCAATGAGGCCGGTGGTGTGTATGCGGTTATCAAGCAGCTTGCAGATGCAGGACTCATCAACAAGGACTGCATGACAGTTACAGGCAAGACAATAGGTGAGGCTGTTGCCAACAGTGTAAACAAGAATCCTGAGGTCATCAGACCTATGGACAATCCATATACAGTTACAGGTGGTCTGGCTGTACTCAAGGGCAACCTTGCACCGGACGGCTCTGTAGTAAAGCGTTCAGCAGTTGTACCTGAGATGCTGGCTCACAAGGGCCCTGCAAGGGTATTTGACTGTGAGGAGGACGCAATCGCAGCTATCAAGGGTGGCAAGATCGTAGAGGGTGACGTGGTAGTCATCAGATACGAGGGACCAAAGGGCGGCCCAGGTATGAGAGAGATGCTCAATCCTACATCAGCAATCGCAGGTATGGGACTTGGCTCATCAGTAGCCCTTATCACAGACGGAAGATTCTCAGGAGCAAGTCGTGGAGCATCCATAGGACATGTATCACCTGAGGCTGCAGTGGGCGGACCTATCGCACTTGTTGAGGAAGGCGATATGATCGAGATCGATATCAACAACCTCAGCATCAAGCTCGATGTCTCAGACGAAGAGCTTGCAAAGAGAAAGGCTGCATGGAAGCCAAGACAGCCAAAGGTTACAACAGGCTATCTTGCAAGATACGCAGCTATGGTTACATCAGGCAACAGAGGCGCTGTGCTTGAAGTTCCAAAGAATAATTAAAATTATGAGAGCCCAAGGGAGGCTCAGCAATATACATTTAAGGGAGGCGATACCCTGTCTATATTTTGAATAGCAGGGTGTTGTCACAGTAGAAAAGGAGAAAGAAAGATGTCAAAGATATCAGGTTCTGAAATTGTTATAGAGTGTCTTAAAGAACAGGGCGTTGACACCGTGTTCGGTTATCCGGGAGGAACTATCCTCAACGTATATGATGCCCTCTACAAGCACCAGGATGAGATCAACCATGTGCTCACATCACATGAGCAGGGCGCTGCCCATGCGGCAGACGGATATGCCAGAGCTACAGGCAAGGTCGGAGTATGTATGGCCACATCAGGTCCGGGTGCCACAAACCTTGTAACAGGTATAGCAACAGCATACATGGATTCGATTCCTGTTGTAGCTATCACAGCAAATGTAGGTGTAAATATGCTCGGTAAGGACAGCTTCCAGGAGATAGACATTGCAGGTGTGGTTATGCCTATCACAAAGCACAGCTTTATCGTAAAGCACATAGATGATCTTGCACCTACTATCAGACGTGCGTTCAAGATCGCAAAGAGCGGCAGACCTGGCCCGGTTCTTGTGGATATAACAAAGGATGTGACCGCAGCGGAGACAGAGTATACACCTGAGACACCGGAGGTTATCGAGAGAAAGACAGACACTATCCGTGAGGAGGATGTGAACAAGGTTCTTGAGATGATCAAGGTTTCAAGAAGACCATTTATCATGGCAGGCGGCGGATGCATAATCTCTGATGCGTCAGCAGAGCTTGCAGAATTTGCAGATAAGGTGGATGCACCTGTGTGCGATACACTTATGGGCAAGGGCGCATTTGACGGAAGAAGCGAGAGATACACAGGCATGATCGGTATGCACGGAACAAAGGTGTCCAACCTCGGAGTGTCAAGGGCTGATCTTGTGATAGTTGTGGGTGCAAGATTCTCAGACCGAGTTATCGGCAATGCATCCAAGTTCGCGCCAAATGCGAAGATCATACATATAGATATAGATGCAGCAGAGATCGATAAGAACATTCCAACAAATGCTAGCATAGTTGGCGATGCAAAGGAAGTTCTGAAGATCCTCAACAGCAAGCTTGCAACGCAGTCCAACAAGACATGGATGGCAGAGATAGATGATCTCAAAAAGCAGAATCCTGACGTGTACAGCTTTGACACACTGAACGGACCAGCGGCTATCAAGAAGATCTATGAGCTTACAGAGGGCAATGCGATCATCACAACAGATGTCGGACAGCATCAGATGTGGGCAGCTCAGAACTATACATTCAAGGAGCCTAGGACATTTCTGTCATCAGGCGGACTTGGAACCATGGGTTACGGTGTCGGAGCTGCAATCGGAGCAAAGTACGGCAGACCTGACAAGGTAGTAATCAATATAGCCGGAGACGGATGCTTCAGAATGAACCTGAACGAGATAGCAACAGCGGCAAGATACAATGTGCCTATCATCCAGGTAGTTCTGAACAACCATGTACTTGGAATGGTGAGACAGTGGCAGACTCTGTTCTATGACCACAGGTATTCCAACACAGTACTTGACGATTCAGTAGATTTTGTCAAGGTTGCAGAGGGACTTGGAGCAATGGGAATCAGAGCCAACACCCTTGATGAGTTCGAGGCGGCTATGAAGACAGCCCTCACAGCAGGCAGACCTGTAGTAATAGACGTAACAATAGCAGGAGACGACAAGGTATGGCCAATGGTAGCTCCGGGAGCAGCCATCGACACCTGTTTCTCAGAGGACGATATGTAAATCCCACTTGCCGACAGGCGAAAAGCGTGCTATAGTACAGGGATATAAGCGATAATAAAGTTAAATTCCTTGAAATTATAAGATTTTAGATAGAAAAACTTGAAAATCGCAAGCGATAATTAAAAAGAAGGAGAGATAACAAAAATGGCAAGAGTGTACAACTTTTCAGCAGGCCCTTCAGTTCTTCCTGAGGTGGTATTAAAAGAGGCAGCAGAAGAAATGCTTGATTACAAGGGAACAGGCATGAGTGTAATGGAGATGAGCCATCGATCTAAAGCCTTCGACAATATCATTAAAGAGGCAGAGAAGGATCTCAGAGATCTCATGAACATACCTGACAACTACAAGGTGCTTTTCCTTCAGGGAGGAGCTTCACAGCAGTTCGCAGCAATTCCAATGAATCTCATGAAGAATGGCGTAGCTGACTACATCATCACAGGTCAGTGGGCAAAGAAAGCATATGAAGAAGCAAAGAAATATGGAAAGGCAGTTGCAGTTGCATCATCAGCAGACAAGACTTTCTCATATATCCCAGATTGTTCAGATCTTCCAATCGATGACGATGCTGATTATGTATACATTTGTCATAACAACACTATATACGGAACAACATATCACACACTTCCTAACACAAAGGGCAAGATCCTTGTAGCAGATATGTCATCAGACATTCTCTCACAGCCTGTAAATGTTGAGGATTACGGTATGATCTACTTCGGAGTTCAGAAGAATGTTGGTCCTGCAGGTGTGGTAGTGGCTATCATCCGCGAGGATCTCATCAGAGATGACGTAATGCCATTTACACCAACCATGCTCAAGTACAAGACTCAGGCAGATGCAGACTCACTCTACAACACACCTCCATGCTATGGTATCTATATCTGTGGCAAGGTATTCAAGTGGGTTAAGGAGATGGGCGGTCTTGAGGCTATGAAGGCTCACAACGAGAAGAAGGCCAAGATCCTCTATGATTTCCTCGACAGCTCAGAGCTCTTCAAGGGAACTGTAGTAAAGGAAGACCGTTCACTCATGAACGTACCATTTGTAACAGGTGATGCAGATCTTGATGCCAAGTTCGTCAAGGAGGCTACAGAGGCTGGATTTGTCAACCTCAAGGGTCACAGAACAGTAGGTGGTATGAGAGCATCTATCTACAACGCAATGCCAATCGAGGGTGTTGAGAAGCTTGTAGAGTTCATGAAGAAGTTCGAGGCAGAGAACAAGTAATATATAGTAACAGAAAAGGGAGAAAAGACATGTCAGTAAAGATTAATTGTTTAAATCCTATCGCTAAGTGCGGTATGGAGCTTTTACCTGATACATATGAAGTAACAGACAATTTTGCAGATGCAGATGCAGTTCTGGTCAGAAGTGCATCCATGCATGATCTTGAGCTGTCAGACAACCTTCTGGCAGTAGCCCGTGCAGGTGCAGGTGTCAACAACATTCCACTTGATAAGTGCGCTGAGAAGGGTATCGTAGTATTCAACACACCAGGAGCAAATGCAAATGGTGTTAAGGAGCTTGTAGTAGCAGCGCTTCTCATGGCTTCAAGAGACCTCGTTGGCGGTTACAACTGGGTTAAGGACAATGCCGCTGAGGCAGATATCGCCAAGATGGTGGAGAAGCAGAAGAAGAACTATGCAGGCAATGAGATCCTTGGCAAGAAGCTCGGTGTAATCGGACTTGGTGCCATCGGAGCAAAGGTTGCAAATGTTGCACTTAAGCTCGGTATGCAGGTATACGGATATGATCCATATGTGTCAGTAGATGCAGCATGGGGACTTTCAAAGGATGTAAAGCATATCACAAACGTAGAGGATATCTACAGAGATTGTGATTATATAACAGTTCATGTTCCAGCGCTTGACAGCACAAAGGGCATGTTAAATGCAGATGCATTTGCACTGATGAAGGACGGCGTGAAGATCCTCAACTTCGCAAGAGACGTACTGGTCAACGATGAGGATATGAAGGCAGCACTCGACTCAGGCAAGGTTGCAAAGTATATGACAGACTTCCCTAACCCAGCTATAGCAGGTTACAAGAACGTGGTAGCATTCCCACATCTTGGAGCTTCAACAGCAGAGTCAGAGGACAACTGTGCAGTTATGGCTTGTAAGGAGATCAAGGCATACATCAACGATGGAAACATCAAGAACTCTGTAAACTATCCAAATGTCAATATGGGACAGTGCAGCGATGTAGCCAGAGTTACTATCTGCCACAAGAACATCCCTAACATGCTCACCCAGTTCACAGGAGTATTCTCCAAGAAGGGCGGCAACGTATCAGGAATGATCAGCAAGGCAAAGGGTGATTACGCATACTCAATCCTTGATATCGGTGTAGAGCCAACAGCAGACGACATCGCAGAGCTCTCAGCAATCGAGGGAGTAGTTAAGGTAAGAGTCATAAAGTAATAAAAGATAAATAGGAGAGAAGAAAAATGAGTGACAAGTTAAAGGTAGGTATCCTTGGCGCAACAGGTATGGTAGGTCAGAGATTTATCTCACTTCTTGAGAACCACCCTTGGTTCGAGGTTGTTACAGTTGCAGCCAGCCCAAGAAGCGCAGGCAAGACATACGAAGAGGCAGTTGGTGACAGATGGAAGATGGATACACCGATGCCAGAGGCAGTTAAGAAGCTTGTAGTATACAATGTCAATGAGGTTGAGAAGGTCGCAGCCACAGTTGATTTCGTATTCTCAGCAGTAGATATGACAAAGGATGAGATCAAGGCTATAGAGGAGGCTTATGCAAAGACAGAGACTCCTGTAGTTTCAAACAACTCAGCTCACAGATGGACTCCGGATGTTCCTATGATGGTTCCAGAGATCAATGCAGATCATGCAGAGGTTATCGAGTTCCAGAAGAAGAGACTTGGAACAGAGAGAGGATTTGTTGCAGTAAAGCCTAACTGTTCAATCCAGAGCTACGCACCTGTACTTACAGCGTGGATGCCATTTGAGCCATACGAGGTTATCGTGAGCACATATCAGGCAATTTCAGGCGCAGGTAAGACATTCAAGGATTGGCCAGAGATGCTCGGCAACATCATCCCTTATATCGGCGGTGAGGAAGAGAAGTCAGAGAAGGAGCCACTCAGAATCTGGGGTAAGGTAGACAAGGAGAACGGTGTGATCGTTCCTGCAGAGGGAATCACAATCACAAGCCAGTGTATCAGAGTTCCGGTTCTCAACGGACATACAGCAACTGTATTTGTAAAGTTCAGAAAGAACCCTACAAAGGAGCAGCTCATCGAGGCTATGACAAGCTTCAAGGGCGCACCTCAGGAGCTTGGACTTCCAAGCGCACCAAAGCAGTTCATCCAGTATCTTGAGGAGGACAACAGACCACAGGTTGCTCTGGATGTTGACTTCGAGAATGGTATGGGTATCAGCGTTGGACGTCTCCGTGAGGATTCAGTATATGACTGGAAGTTCGTTGGTCTTTCACACAACACTGTAAGAGGTGCTGCAGGTGGTGCGGTTCTCTGCGCAGAGCTTCTTAAGGCTAAGGGATATATCACAAAGAAGTAATAAAATATATGGATATTTGAAGTATCTGTACTAACAATGTCATAAAGATTTGCCGGGATAATGTTGCTGCTATGAAGAGAACATGTTCCGGCAATTTTTTGTGTTTTACATGGCGTTATAT
>CAVCCL010000264.1:0-6243 GCA_963600665.1 Bifidobacterium catenulatum
ATTCCATACTGTACCAAGCTCACCAGCCATGTCTGGAACTGCCCCTGCCAGCCAGCCGTTGCTGCCTTCTCCTGCAACCTGATTTGGATTGACCAGAACGATGTATGCCATGGCGAAGAATGTTGTAAGTCCTGCCATGATCTCGGTCTTGATTGTAGACCCACGCTCTGAGATTTTGAAGAATTTGTCCATGATTACTCTCCTTTTCTCGTTTTAGTATAATATAAACAAATACTTATCCATTCTATATCACTTAATGATACTTTTTCAACTACTTTTAAATAATTTCTTAATGTTTCTTACAAAAATTAAATAACATATAAACAAATAATAAAATAGTCCGGCCGGGTATTCCCCGATCGGACTATCGTATATATGTATTACTCTATACTATTTTACTTTTTTGACAACAAGACCTCTCACTACTTTATATCTTGAACCTGATATCCTAACTATACCGGTAACTCCTGTGGCGATCTTGCCCTTCTTCACATAGTAGTTCTTGTGATTCTTAGGACTCTTTACTATTCCTGTCTTGCCTGACTGGAACACACCCTTGTAGATATAGCATTTAGCACCTGTTGTGGTACTCTTGAAGAAGCCTGTATAACCTGACTGGATTATACCCTTCTTTACATAGTAATACTTCTTATTCTTAGTGCTTCTGACAAGGGCTGTCTTGCTCTCTGCAAATTTGCCCTTTATTATGAGACACTGCTGTCCCTTTGAATTTCTATAGAAACCTGTGTAAGCTGTATAAATCTTGCCATTCTTTACAAGATATGTCTTTCCCGTCTTAGGGCTCTTTACAAGTCCCTTGTATCCTGTCTTTACCACGCCATTTACAACATAGTAGTTGACTCCGGCACTCTTGACAAATCCTGTGTAATTCTCCTGAACCACGCCCTTCTTATAGAAGTAGGTCTTTCCATTCTCCTTCACAAGACCATTCTTGCTTGTATCAATAGAAGGAGTTGGGTCTGGTGTTGGTGTTGGATCTGGGTCCGGTGTTGGGTCTGGATCCGGTGTTGGTATTGGATCTGGTGTTGGATCCGGGTCCGGTGTCGGGTCTGGGTCTGGTGTTGGATCTGGATCCGGTGTCGGTGTGATATCCGCATCCTTGTAGAGATATGCGTCATCCCATGTTCCCCATGCCTTGCCTGATGCGGTTGCTCTCATTCCGACAACAACCTCTGTTGTCTCTTCCACTGTAAATCTGATCTCAGGATGCTGCCATATCTTCCAGCCCTGTGGAACTGCTGAAGCTGATGCAAGCTCTGTGTCTCCTGCCTTTGCATATACTTCGTATACGTCGCTATCTCCATTTGCACCGCCCTGGAGATATGCGCTGAACACATACTCACCCGGCTCAAGTGTGATGGTCTGATACATGTCATATGTGAAATCTGAAGCATTGTAGTAGTGTGCACAGTATGCTCCGTTTCTGTAGTCTTCCTTTGTCTTTATTGCAAGTCCCTTGCTGGTATCTGCGATCGTCCAGCCCTCATTTCCTGACTCAAATCCAGGATTTACAAGGATGTTCTCCTTTAATATTGTTACATTGCACTGAACCTCGACAGTCTCATCATTTACTGTCACGGTTCCCTTTACAGTACATGTTCCTGCACCGTAGTTCTTTACCTTCTCAAGTGCTCCATCCTCCCATGTGATGTCTGCGCTCTCTGAATTGCCATCATTGTAAGCTACTGTTGCTGCAGTCGGCAGAGCAACATTTGCAATATCTGTTATCTCGATCTCAACATCATCAACTGTTATTGAGACTACCTCTCTCTTTGTCTTTGTTCCTGTGTGAACATAGGCAAATGTCTTGAGTGACTCAAGTGGGTGTCCTGTGAAGTCAAACAGTGCCTGGTTGTCAACTGCTGAACCGCCGTACCACTTGCCGGCGTCTGCTGCGTCGTACTCTCCTGCGTATGATGAAGCCCAGCCTGAACCGTACTTCTCCCATGCCTCCTTGTTGGCTGCAAGGACGTCCGCTGCATTCTCTGCAGATGAATCATACACATTTACAGGAAGCCATGCAGGCTCCCAGTAGAATACACCGATTCCTGATGAACCTGTATTCTTTACAGCCTTGATAACTGAGCTGATCTCATTTGCCTGTCCCTGAACTGATATGTCGTAGGTTGTTGAGTCATTTACACCCTTTCTCACGGTGTTGTCATGTCCATCTCCGTCATCCAGTGTGTATGCCCATGATGTCTCTGCTACCATTACCAGCTTGCCGTATGTGTCAGCCACATTCTTGAGAACTGATGTGAGGTTGTCAAGTGTGCCATGCCATACAGGGTAGTATGATGATGCAAATACATCATAGTCTACATTGTATGTATTAAGTCTCTTTGCAAAATTTGCGTAATTGCCACTTCTCTCAGGATTGGTGAAATGGATGGCAACAAGGATATTCTTGTCGATGGCTCTCACTGCCTCGCTTCCGGCGCTGAAGATCTTTGCCATGTTTTCCCAGTTCTTTGAAGTCTCACCGCATATTCCGTTGGTCGTCTCGTTTCCGATCTGAACCATACCGACATCAACGCCCGCACCTGTCAGAGTCTTAAGGCTCTCCGATGTGTATGACTTAACCGCAGCTACTTTCTCGTCAAGAGTGAAGTCAGCCCAAGCCTTTGGCACCTGCTGCTTACCAGGATCTGCCCAGAAATCTGAGTAATGGAAATCAACAAGAAGCTTTATTCCGGCTGCTGTTGCATACTGTCCGATCTTCTTGGCTGTCTCCAAATCATTGTTACCGCCGCCGTAACCGTTGCCATCTGCATCATATGGATCATTCCATACACGGACACGCACATAATTTATTCCACATGAAGCAAGGAACTTGAAGTATCCGATGTCGTCAAGCTCGTTGCCATCGAAGTCATAATACTTAACTCCACTGTTCTTCAGTGACACATAGGATGATACGTCTACACCCTCGATAAATGACTGCTTCTCTCCGTTCAGATCTGTGTATGTGAGATCACTCACGCGGTCCACATATATTCCAGCCTCCACAGGCTCAACTACATCTTCCTCGTCTGTAAGCTTGCAGAGCTTTACATTGTCTATCTTGCCCCAATATCCCTTGGCAAGACTGCCCTTGAATGAAATGCTGACATCAGTTGTATCCTCAAGAACGAACTCTTCTGTCTCATTTGTCGCCCATGCATCCCATCCGGTCGTGGCTCCAACAGCCTGTGACTTATCAGCGACAGATACTGTGAGCCCTGTATCCTGGGCATCGCCCTCGACATCATACTCCAGCTTGTAAGTTCCTGCTGGAACAGCCTCTACAGTCTGTGTGATGCTGACATCAGCCGCATCTGAAGCCCAGATATTCAGATAATATGTGGAGTTTACATTACTTCCACCATTTTTTACAACAAGCTCAGCTCCCGATCCACTCTCTATAGTCCAGTTACTGCTGTCACCTGTTTCAAAATCACCATTTGCAACCTTGAGTGTGTCCACCCAGCTCTCCGCAGCCTTCGCTGTTATCAGTGAAGCTCCAGATCCAAAGATCTGCCCTACCATAAGCGCTCCTGCAAGAACTGCACAGCCAATCTGCTTTACAATTCTCTTTCTTCTCATATATGCCCTCCTAATAAGTATTATTACGCAGACGCATCCCAATGCGCTCCGCACGGCGTCTGCATTATCACAAGGATTCCTCCTTACAATAATAATGTTGATCAACAGTTGCGCAACCGTTTGTCCTCATATTGATATATTAACATATTTGAGTTCTGGTTACCATGTCGCTTGTAGACAATGTTTTTAAGAATTATTTGTGCATTTTGTATACGTTAAGGCGCAACTCAAGCGCAATTTATGTGCAACTTTGTGCGCAACGGGATAATATTATGTTATGTATTTTCAAATATGCACAATAAATCCCAACGCTTACACAAAGAAAACGCCCTGTCCATGATATGTTATGTAAACTTTATATCATGAACAGAGCGTTTTAACGTATACACACTGTATTATTCTATAATGTAACCTGGAATGTGATGTATCCATCCTTATCACATCTTGCTGTTATCCTGCCCTTGTGAGACTCAACTATCGATTTGGCGAGAGAAAGTCCTATTCCCGAACCTCCGGTCTCCGAATTTCTTGAGCTGTCAGGTCTATAGAATCTCTCAAACAATATATCCTGAGAACCCTCTTCCATGCCATCTGTGAGGTTTTTGAGAACAAACTTCACCTTTCTGCCATCACGCTTCAAGGATATACTTATATCCGCCGACTCAACAGCATACTTCATGGCGTTATCCACCAGTATGCTTATGAGCTGCCTGATGGAATTCTCATCTCCGACATACTTTATTCCATCTTCGATATCTGCGCTGATCTTCTTGCCTCGAACTTCCGACAGAGACGAGAAATGATCTATCACCTCATACGCCACATCAGACAGATCAAACTCTGCCTTCTCCTTCGGTTCAGGATTCTCATCCAGTCTGGAGAGAGCCACCATCTGATTTGTGAGCGCTGTCAGTCTCTTGACCTGATCCCTGGTGTTCTTCGTCCATTCACTCTCACCGTTCACCATCTCTATGACCTCGGTATTTGCATCTATGATGGTTAGGGGTGTCTTGATCTCATGGCTTGCATCGGTGATAAACCGCTTCTGCTTGGCATAACTCTCAGCCACCGGCTTGAATATCTTCTTTGACCAGAAAAGCACGAGCATGAACACCGCAAGGAATCCAAGAAGTGACACTCCTACGCTGTATACCAGCGTATTTCTGAACGACTCCAGCTCCTGACGGCAGTCGACAAATATGATCCTGGTTCCATCCTCACAGTCAGCAACCTTGTATCTGTATATATCCGTAAATCCACTGTCTGAACCATCGTCAAGTATCTTCAAAGCATACGACTCGGCTTCCGATTCATCAACAGCAGCTATGTTGTCAAGGCTGTAGGACTCAACAGCCCCATCGCTTACGACCACGGAGAAATATCTCGTCTGAAACGGTGTCTCCGGAGAGAATTTGTCATTGCTCTTGCCATCAGGCTTATCAGGCGGCTGGGAATCCACACTGGTCTTAAACTTCTCTTTCATAAAGTCCCTGCTGTCAAACTGTCCATTATTATCCACCAGTTCACTTAAGGTATCATCCGCCCTTGAAACCATGCGGGCATAATTTGCTATGTTGAGAATGCTCATTATGACAAACAGTACTCCAAATGTGGATGCCATTGCCGCAAATATAAATCTTTTTCTCAGATTCTTTATCATGTTCTGTCCTCTTCCTTATACTCAAGTGTGTATCCCTGATTTCTTACTGCCTTAATGGACACCCCTGAGCCTATCTGACTGAGTTTCTTCCTGAGATACGAGATATTGACCCACACAACACTGATCTCGGTATCCGTGTCATAGCCCCATATCTTCTCCATCATAAGCTCTGCTGATATTATCGCATTCTGATTTGCCATCAGCAGTTCCATGATCTGATATTCCTTGTTCTGCAGCTTTACGCTTCCGCCTGATGAACTGAGCTCATAATTCAGGCTGTTTAGCGTGCAGTCGCCATACTTCATCTCCGTGCTGACCGCCTCACTCTTTCTTCTGGTTATCGCGCGTATCCTTGCCAGGAGTTCCTTTGTCTCAAATGGCTTTGCAAGATAATCGTCCGCCCCCAGATCAAGGCCGTTGATCTTGTCATCAGTCTCAGCCTTGGCCGTGAGCATAATTACCGGAACATCACAGCCCTCAGCCCTAATCTTTGACAGCACGGTAAATCCATCCATCTTCGGCATCATGACATCAAGTATGACTCCGTCATACACCCCTGCCATAATGTAATCATAGGCATCCTGTCCATTATACACGGCGTCCACTGAGTAATTGTTGTGCTTCAATATAACCTGAAGTGCGCTCGAAAGCGCTTTCTCATCCTCCGCAAGAAGTAATCTCATAATCTCATCTCCGTCTCATATTATTATGGTCTCCACCAGATATCACGCAAACCATCTATAATTCGTATTATACCCCTCAAGCTTAAATAAAGCTTAAACCTTCATGACATCATCAATTGTCTTGACAAGTCTGTCTATATCTATAGGCTTGGCAAGATGAGCATTCATACCCGCTTTCCTGCATCTGTTGACATCGTCAAAGAATGCATTTGCCGTGAGGGCTATGATCGGAATCATCTATAGAGCTCCTTTGCATGTAGGCTGTATATCTGGTATGTTGGTCCTGTCCCCTTC
>CAVCCL010000265.1:0-2569 GCA_963600665.1 Bifidobacterium catenulatum
ACATTGCCCCGCCCGCAAGATTCCTGTTGAAGAATCGATTACTCATATCATAATCTTTGAAGCTTCCAAAATTCATGGTTATGAGGTTGACTTTGCCAAGTGCGCCTGAGTCCAACATGTCCTTAAGCTTTCTGTATATCGGCATATGGTAAATGGTCATCGCCTCACCTATGATCACTTTGTGCCGCTCCGCCAGTTGCAGCATCTCTTCAAGCTCTCCACTGTTCAATGTTATAGACTTCTCCACAAGTATATGCTTGCCATTCTCTATCGCTTTTCTCATAAACTGTATATGGGTATTGTGCGGAGTTGTTATATATATCACATCCACTTCGGGATCCGTAAACATCTCATTGTAGTCTGAATATACCTTTCCTATGCCATATTTCTCGGCAAATGCCACCGCTTTGTCATATGTCCTGTTTCCGACTGCATAAATGTTCTTACCATTCTTTTTGAGTGCCACCGCCATCTCATTTGCGATAACTCCTGTTCCGAGAACTGCCCATCTGATATCTTTCATGTCTGTTTCCTCCATATAATATATGTATTTTAATTGTATATACACATAGCGCGATCACATGCAAAACATTTTCGTGTATATTACATTCATGCAATTTTCTTTCATATAAAGTATCACACATGAAATTATTTGTCAAATCCCATACGCTATTTTCTCCAAAATACTCATTCCTTCATTCAACTAATCAAAGCAGCATATTATTTCTTTGTATATGCCATCGCCTGTTCGTGTCTCACTATTGACTCATAGGATTCTTTCCTCATGGACGCAAGCAACAGATAGATTATCTCTATCACCATGGTTGCAGACACTCTTGAAAAGCAGTATCCATCAAGAAATAATTTTTCACGGGTAGCTGTCGTTATGTGATATGTGCTAAGCTCCGCGACACTGGATCTGGCATTATTGGTTATGGATATGGTTACTGCACCACGGCTTTGGGCCGCCTCCAGTATCTGGATCACACCTGTTGACTCCCCGGAATTAGATATCGCAATCACAACATCTCTATCGGTCAGGTTATAACTGTATCCGAGCTCAGTCTCCCATATTGGTGTTGACACGGCGCGTATGCCTATCTGGTTAAGCTTGTATGCGCCATCCATGGCAACCGGTATCGTATTGCCCACAGCCGCAATGAGGACTGTGTCAGCATTGTTTATCACTTCCAATACCTTTTTCAATTCTTCTCTATCCATCATGGCAACCGTCTGTCTCAGTTCTTCCATTTTATTTGACAGTATTCCTCTCAGAGAACCCTCCATGTCATCCACCGATATATGTCCCGATATCTCGCCATCATCCTGGGCATCCACGAGTTCCCTTGCCAGGGATATCTTGAGATGGTGAAATCCCTTCAGCTCTATTCGTTTGCAGAACCTGGACACTGAGGCCTCGCTGACACCACACTCCTTTGCCAACTCCCCGACTGTCATATCCACAACCTTCTTAGGATTCCTAACAATATAATCACCTATTTTCTTTTCCGTATCAAAAAACGACTCCATTGATGCGCATATCTGATTTATAACTGATCCTTCCAATTTAATCTGCCCCCTTTCTGTTTCTATGTAAATAGTCTTTTCTAATAATTCTTTTCATTGAATTACACTTATAGGCCAAATGCTGTTTCATAATCCTTATCTGGTAAATTCCCTTTCACACCATATAAATCTTTAAAATTTATTTTCGTATTATTTACAACTTTATCATCCTTATCCCGTTCAGTCAAACAAATAAAAATACCGACCTCCAAATCGTTAGATTTTTCTGGTCTAACTTCTGGAGGCCGGTACATAATTGCTACTCCGAGCTATGTTTTAAACGGCTTTCTTCTATATAATATATCTGTCTGTTTATTTGTCCTGCGCAATATTTCTTGCTACATATACACCGCTTGCCGATGCGTGCGAAAGGGAGTGTGTTATGCCGCTTCCATCGCCTATGATATACAATCCCTTATATCTTGTCTCCAGCTTGTCATCTACTTCTACCTCCATATTGTAGAATTTGACCTCAACTCCATACAGCAGTGTATCTTCATTTGCAGTTCCTGGGGCTATCTTATCAAGGGCGTAGATCATCTCGATTATTCCATCAAGGATTCTCTTTGGAAGGACAAGGCTCAGATCTCCCGGTGTGGCATTGAGCGTAGGTGTGATGAACGCTTCCTCGATCCTGCTCTGGGTGGATCGCTGTCCCCTTATGAGATCGCCAAATCTCTGCACTATGACGCCGCCTCCCAGCATGTTGCTGAGTCTCGCTATGCTCTCTCCGTATCCATTGGAGTCTTTGAACGGCTCTGAGAAATGCTTTGCCACAAGAAGCGCAAAGTTGGTATTGTCCGTCTGCTTTGCCGGGTCCTCATAGCTGTGACCATTTACCGTTATGATTCCATTTGTATTCTCAGTAACCACGGCTCCCCTTGGGTTCATGCAGAAGGTTCGCACCTTATCTCCATACTTCTCCGTTCTGTACACTATCTTGCTCTCATAGAGCTCATCCGTCAAATGTGCAAATATAGCCGCAGGAAGCTCAACCCTGACT
>CAVCCL010000266.1:0-3795 GCA_963600665.1 Bifidobacterium catenulatum
CAGCAATAATATAACGATTATCAGGAATTCCACAAATCCACTTATGAAATATCCGATAACCACTCCCACCGCTGTAAAGAAAAATGCAAAGCCTGTAAATTTTTTCCAGATAAAAAATCACCACCATAATGATTTATTATCATTATATGTGGTGATTTTTTAATAATGCATTTTCCAGGGCACTGAGGCCTACTTATATAGCCTCAATTACTGTTATATATTATTCAGTGACAGACTCCTCTGACTGTGCAACATCATTTATCACCTTGTCAACATTCTTCTCTTCCTCTGACTTGTCCTTCTTGAACAGACCAACGACCTTGTCTACAACCTCAGGTGCCATGTCTATGATCTTGGTAACAGCATCCTGATTCTTGAGATTTACAAGCCTCGTATTTCCGCCTGACACCACAAGAACAGCCGACGGACTCATCTTGGCACCGATTCCTCCGGCAGCTTTGTTGCCGTCCTGTTTGTTAAACGCTCCGGCAGCCATACCAAAATTGACATCTACAAGAGGAATAATGATTGTGTCACCGACATACACAGGCTCTCCCACCACCGATTTCGATGATATAAAGCCATCCATTCCCTTAAACATAGAACCAAGTGTTCCCTCAATATTCATATTTGCCATATCAATTTCCTCCTGATATCTTTTTAAATCGAGCAATAGTTATCTTGACATTCTTGTTCCAGATCACCTTCAGCGCACTCCAGCCGATTGTTCCAAGTCTTATCCTGCCCTTCATGAACAGGTCTCCCTCCAGCCGGGCTTCAGAGAAATCCGGTGTTATATCTATATTATCATAGTATAGCGGAAAAAGCAGGCTCATATACCCCAGGCGCTCACCTGTTGTTGCCGGGTCATCCGCACCATATATGATCTGCCCTTTAAGCTTTGTGGGCTTCAGATGCTTTAACACCTTTATGAGTTCAGCCTTGAAAACTCTCACGGCTTCCTTTGTTCTGACATTGTGTACAAGCTTAGTATAGCCATCTTTTTTCTTTTTCAGACTGGCAAACTTCTCTGACAGATCTTTGAACTTCGATACAACCGTCTTTGCCATACTGTCTATCCTTCTGCCCAGCCTGATGAGCGGCCCCGGTACGGGCTCCTCAAATTCGCTGTCCTCAAGAAGAAACTGCCTGTCCTCCGGCTCCACCGATGGATAGTCTTCATATCCCTGACTGTCAGAAGCTTCTTCCTCTGTCTCAGCCTGACTGTATTCCCCGGGTTCAGAATATACCTCTTCTTCCGGCTCCGGTCTGGCATTTTTTTCGTTGCCCATGATGGTTCCGCCAAACAGCCTCAGCCTGTACCGAAGTCCTCCCGAATCATACAAAACCTTAAAACACAGGACAAAACCAAGCCATCTGGCAGAGAACTTTGCAAATATGTCATCATCCTTCTTCACATACGCCCTGTACCTCACCGGTGCGAACAACACGAGAAGTGCAAGAAGCACAACCAATCCCACCAGTGACAGGATAACTATGAGCAGTATCTTCAATATCAACCAAACAATATGCATGCTCCATCCCCTTAGACCCTGAGACTTTCTGGTCAGGATGCAAAGAATCTCTCCACATCCACATCCCCGGTCTTCTTATATATATCATCTATTATATCCCTGACAAGCAGTACCGCCTGGAATCTGCTTGGAGCTGCACCGACAATATGTATAGCATCGCCCATGTCAGTGTAGATCTTCTGCCTGAGCTCATTCAGCTCATATATCTCCAGAATCCCATCTCCAAACAACGGAAGTGTGATAACGAACACTCCAGGCACATATTTTACTCTGTGGAAGCGCCTTATCCCTCTGACCATCCTTATGATCTGCCGGTCCCGGGCTCCACCAACATAAAACTTATCATCAATGACCATATTCAATCACCTGTAATAAACAGTTTATTCTTCCATCATCTGCTTTATAACAATATAGTCCGCAAGAAGTTCACTCTTTTCCCTGCATCTCGAAAGAGATCCGTTTACATATTCCTTAATCTCATCAGTGGTGTTGAAGAAAACAGGTATGTTGGAAAGTATCTTTGCCATGATGGCTCTGTTGACAGTCATTGAGTTAGCAGCAAACAGATCTGCAAACTCATTTGTCAGCTTCTCCTTACATGCAGCTATATAATCAGTATCCACATTGAGTACGCCCATCACGGCTATATTGTCTATGTCCACAAACATACTTCCTGAGAGAAGCTTGTCCATGATCTCAAGATCTCTGTATGTATCCTGAAGTTCATTTGCGGCAATATCATCGGTGTAACCGGTTGAGATGTCGTACACTGCGGACTCAAGCATTACCTTATGTTCTCCTGCCTGCTCCTGTTCTCCTACGATATCATCAAGAAGTGCATATACATCCTCAAGATGCTCTCCGTCGTCAGCGACAGCCTTCTCTATGACAGTCATCGCTTTCTTACAGCTCTCAGATACACCTTCCTTTGAATCCAGCGCAAGCATCGTGACATAGAGATCATTTACAAGCTCTATGATGAGCATATATTCAGTCACAACCGAATTCAGGAATGCTGCACTTCTGTCCAGAACATCAGTGAGCTTTCTGTAACCATCGTAATCAAGAGCAGTGTAATCACCGGCCTTTAAGACCTCAAGCGCCTCATGGAGTTCAGGATACTCTGTCTCAAATCCCTCTGGAAGTCTTATGAGAGCAGTATTCTCGATCATCTCAATAAACTGGTCAAGAGACTCCTTCTCCACGCCGTTATATATATCGAGAGTTTCTCCCAGAATATCGTAGAATCTGTTCTTTGTCATACGTATCGGAAGCTGTCCTATGATGGACTGAAGCTTTGAGTTGATGGCAACCTTGTCCTGATCAGCGAACACAAATCTGTATATCTCTTCTGCAAAGTCACTGACGCCCGCCTCATCGAGCTCCTTAAGCTCCTTCTGTATCTCCTCGTCAACATTCTCCGGATAACTGTATTCTTTCCTGTTTAAAATATACTCATACATCTCAAATGCATCTGTGTATGATGTGAGCACCTTCATCTTGGCTGTTATGGTGTTCCTGACGTCCGAGATAAGCTTCATATCAGCGTCCTCGCAAACAGTCTTATCGCCTATAACAAAGTCGCCTATAAGCTTGTCTATCACTGCCTGGCACTGTGCGATATATGGATCATCAGGGACGTCCCCATCCATATGCATGTCCTTGAGTGTCAGGTAATTCAGGGTGAATTTATGGCATGCATATTCGTAATTCGCCTTGGATACCACGCCTGCGAACAATGCAAGATTCCTGTCCAGATCCTTCTTTCTCTGTATATCGGTTATAAGCTTCTTCTCTTCATTATACATAATAAACTTCCTCTTTTATCTTCTTTATAAATCTTTGATCGTATATCCTAATTGTGTGTATGGGTAAACAGATGATCCTGACAATACTCCTTGTTACCTGTACACTTTGAGCAGTACCTGAACTGCAGATCAGGATAATCTTTGTCCGTCCTTCCACACACAACGCATCTGTGTCCGATATTCTCCTGTTTTGCTGTCCGCACCTGCCTGTTATAATTCCGCCGCCTCTTCATCTGCTTTGGCGAAAACTTTCTGAAGTTCTTCGTGCTCAGATAGAATATCACAAAGCTCACAAGTGACATGGCTATGTTCACTCTTCCCATAAATGTCTCATTGATGAAGTAGTACGCTATAATGACAATATACAGTATCGAGAGATACTTCATCTTGATCGGTATGATCATGGCGTATAACACACTCATGTCAGGATAGCATACCGCTATGGCAAGGAA
>CAVCCL010000267.1:0-2146 GCA_963600665.1 Bifidobacterium catenulatum
GATCAAGCTTTCCCAGCCTCAGCAGCTTATGGCTCAGGACAGAAAGATCGTCGATGAGGCTTATGCCGGTGACGTTATAGGAGTATTTGATCCTGATCTGTTCTCCATCGGAGATACGCTCACAACAGGCGGAAAGAAGTTTGAGTATGAGGGTATCCCTACATTTGCACCGGAGCACTTCTGCAGGGTTGTTCAGCTCAACAGCATGAAGCGTAAGCAGTTTGTCAAGGGTGTTACCCAGATTGCCCAGGAGGGTGCTATCCAGATATTCCAGGAGTACACCGCGGGACTTTCAGAGATCATAGTCGGAGTTGTCGGAGTGCTTCAGTTCGATGTGCTTAAGTACAGACTTGAGAATGAGTACGGCTGTGAGATCAGACTTGAGCCGATACCATATAACTACATCAGATGGGTTAAGGATCCGACCATAGACGTGACAAAGCTCAAGCGTGTGAGCGATGTCAAGAAGGTCAAGGACATGAAGGGTAATCCGCTTCTCCTGTTTGCAAATGAGTGGGTTATCGATCAGGTTCTCCAGCACAATGAGGGACTTGAGCTTGAGGAGTTCAGAAAGAATTAGTCCATAGAGTTTGGTTTGATGATATTAGATAATAATAAGACCATGAAGATGATGAGTGGCTGATGCCATAGTGATCTTCATGGCCTTTTTACGTGTATATATATGCGTGTGAATGGCATATATATGTGTGCGAATGGCGTGTATGTGAATAAATTGGCATAGATCTGACAATCCTAGTGTTAGACAGATAACACGTGGAGGGACATGATATGGCGCTGAACAGAGTAGTTATATGTGGTGTAAATACATCGAAATTACCATATCTTACAGAGGATGAGAAGAACATGCTGTTTGACAGGATGGAGCAGGGAGACAGCTCTGCCCGGGAGGAGTTTATAGAGGGGAATCTCCGCCTTGTGCTCAGCGTGATCCAGAGATTTGGCAGCTCAAATGAGAATCCTGATGATCTGTTCCAGGTTGGCTGTATAGGGCTTATCAAGGCGTTGGATAATTTTGACAGAAGTCTCAATGTCAAATTCAGTACGTACGCTGTGCCTATGATCATAGGTGAGTGCAGAAGGTATCTCAGAGATAACAATGCCATAAGAGTATCAAGGTCATTGCGTGATATAGCCTACAAGGCGATATATGCCAAGGAGAATCTCCAGAAGACAAAGGATAAGGAGCCGACGATAGAGGAGATAGCGGAGGAGATAAGTATACCGAAGGAAGATATAGTCATGTCGCTTGATGCCATATCGGCGCCGCTGTCCCTGTATGAGCCGGTGTATCAGGAGGGTGGAGACACCTTGTATATTATGGACCAGATAAAGGACAGGAAGAATAAGGAGGATATGTGGGTTGAAAACCTTGATCTCAGAGAGGCAATGGACAGACTGTGTGACAGGGAGAAGAATATTGTCAGGCTGAGATTCTTTGAGGGAAAGACCCAGACGGAGGTGGCGGAGGAAATCTGTATATCACAGGCGCAGGTCAGCCGTCTCGAGAAGAATGCGATAAAAAGTCTTAGAAGGTATCTTGAGGACAAGTAATAGTGATACACAATATAAATATACCCGCTGTTATTGTAAAAACAGCGGGTATATTTATTGTGCAATACATGCATATAATGATAGAAGACGATCAGATAAGATAACTTGTACCTAGATCAACATCCTTTACATCGTGTCTGGTCACAAGGCCATCTTTTTCTATGTCGTGCTGTATCTTTTTCAGTGTTTCCATTGGAAGCTCGGTCATAAGAGCAACCTCCTCAAGAGAGATATCGACCTTTAGCATCTTTTCTGCCATATCGTATTTGGCTTTTGTTGTATTGTTCATAAAAATCACTCCTTGATGTGCTTGGTTAAATCCTGCTCAGCCCATGCTAAGAACTTGTCATTTGCATCGATCACCTTCTGCATTGCAGCGTGTCCCGGAGCGCCGATGGTATTACGCTTCTGTACACATTCCTCCATGCTGATCGCTGTATATATGTCATCTTCAAATACAGGACAGATGGCCTTGTACTCGTCGAGACTGAGCTGGTCGAGGGAAATATTCTCCTCTATGCACTTCAGAACGAGCTGTCCGACGATGCCGTGTGCATCACGGAAAGGTACACCG
>CAVCCL010000268.1:0-15814 GCA_963600665.1 Bifidobacterium catenulatum
GGAATCAATATAGAGGATGGCAGGATAAAGAGTGTTGACGTATCAGGAGATAACGGCGGGGCAGGCAATGACAGGATATTCTGTGATGCCGTAATAATCTGCACAGGCGGAAGATCGTATCCACTCACGGGATCTACCGGAGACGGATACAGACTGGCAGAACATATGGGTCACACGATAAAGCCGTTAAGTCCATCACTGGTTCCGTTTGAGATAGAAGAAAAATGCTGCTCCATGATGATGGGGCTGTCGCTTAAAAATGTGGCACTTCACATAAGCAGTGGAAAGAAGAAAATATTTGACGAGCAGGGGGAGATGCTGTTTACCCACTTTGGCATAAGCGGGCCGCTGGTGATCAAGGCCTCCGCATATATACACAGGTATCTTGGAAAAGATATAGATATGTATATAGATCTGAAACCGGCTATGGACAGAGATATGCTTGACGCCAGGCTCCTCAAGGATTTCAAGAAATATGCCAACAAAGATTTCAAGAACTCTCTCGGTGATCTGCTTCCGATCAAGATGATAGATGTGGTTGTGGAGAGATCCGGTATCGATCCATATAAGAAGGTCAACTCAGTGACCAGGGAGGAGAGACAGAGACTTATAGATGTGCTGAAGGAATTCAGACTTACATTTGTAGGTCTTCGCGGATATGATGAGGCTATAATAACAAGAGGCGGAGTGAGCGTAAAAGAGGTAAATCCTTCCACCATGGAGTCAAAGCTTGTGGGTGGCGTGTATTTTGCAGGTGAACTACTGGACATCGATGCGCTGACAGGTGGATTTAACCTGCAGGTGGCGTGGTCGACAGGATATCTGGCTGGACTTTCTGCTTCCGAGAGTTTACAATAGGCGTTGACGACAGTCAATTTAATTACAGGGAGACGAAGATATGAATATAGCAATAGATGGACCTGCAGGTGCAGGTAAGAGCACGATAGCAAAAAAGGCGGCAGGCGAGCTTGGTTTTATATATGTGGATACAGGGGCCATGTACAGGGCGGTGGCTGTATACCTCACTGAAAACGATATATCTGCCAGCGATGAAGAACTGGTGGAGAAAAGCATTGCGGACATTTCCGTGGAGATAAAGTACGAGGATGGTGCACAGCAGGTCTACCTTAACGGTGAGAATGTAACCGGTAAGCTGAGGACCGAGGCTGCCGGCAATATGGCTTCAAAGGCATCAGCACTTCCATGCGTCAGGGAAAAGCTTCTGTCACTCCAGCGGGATCTAGCTGCTTCAAATGATGTTGTCATGGATGGAAGGGATATAGGAACAAATATACTTCCTTCAGCAGAGCTCAAGATATACCTTACCGCATCTTCGGCAGTGAGGGCCAAAAGAAGATATGACGAGCTTGTCGCAAAGGGCGCTGAGAATATTGATATAGAGAAGATAGAGCAGGATATAATCCAGAGGGACAAGCAGGATATGGAGAGAAAAACCGCTCCTTTAAAGAGGGCTGATGACGCGGTTCTTATCGACAGCTCAGATATGACGATAGAGCAGGTTACAGACACTATAGTCGGACTTGCAAGAGAGAGAATGTAATACAGGTGGTTTAGATATGGAGATATTACTTGCAAAGAGTGCCGGATTCTGCTTTGGCGTTCAGCGTGCGGTGGATACAGCATACGAACATGCTGACGAGGAAAATGTATATACTTATGGTCAGATAATACACAATGAAGAGGTGGTTGGTGACCTTACAAAGCACGGAGTGCAGGTGATCGACAGTGATGACGAATTGCATGAGATAAAAGACAGCAAGGTCATAATCAGATCCCATGGCGCTGAGAAAAGGATATATGACATTCTTGAGGCTGGTGGGAATACGGTGATAGATGCGACCTGTCCATTTGTCAAGAAGATACACAACATAGTGCGCGAGGAAGGACAGAAAGGAAATACAGTCGTCATCATAGGCGACTCAAGCCATCCCGAGGTGAAAGGAATCGTGGGCTGGTGTGTAGAGCCTCCGGTAGTCATAGGCTCCGAGGAGGAGGCTGAGGCTTTTGTAAGAAAATGTATTGACGGAGAGGTCAAAACAGCGGATAATATATCGATAGTTAGTCAGACAACTTTTAATTACAGAAAATTTAATTATATTGTTGATATTATTCGAAATAAATTGTATAATGTTACTGCTTATAAGACTATCTGTAATGCTACGTCTGTGCGTCAAAGGGAGGCGCAGGAGATTGCATCAAAGGTAGATGCCATGATTGTTATAGGTGGTCGGAACAGCTCTAATACTCAGAAGTTATATGAGATTAGTAAAAAAGAATGTGAGAATACTTACTATATACAGACACTCGTTGATTTGGATTTGACTACTTTTGAATCCGTTAGTAGGGTAGGTATTACAGCTGGGGCATCTACCCCAAACAAAATTATTAAGGAGGTTCATGGTAGGATGGACGAGATGAATTTTGAAGAATTATTAAAGAATGATGAGAGCAGAGTCTCAATCAAGACAGGAGAGATAGTAGAAGGTAGAGTTATCGATGTTAAGCCTGATGAGATTCTGGTAGACATCAGCTACAAGTCAGATGGTATTATTCCTAGAAGCGAGTATACCAACACACCTAATGCAGATCTGACAGAGCTTGTACATGTTGATGATCCGATCACAGCCAAGGTTGTTAAGACAAACGACGGCGAGGGATCAGTTCTTCTCTCATACAAGAGAGTTGCTGCTGAGAAGGCTAATGAGAAGCTTGAGGCTGCTCTTGAGTCAGGAGAGATCCTTACAGGTAAGGTTGTTCAGGTTGTAAGCGGTGGACTTAACGTTATGTACGATGAGACAAGAGTATTTATCCCTGCTAGTCTTGTTTCAGATACATACGAGAAGAATCTTGACAAGTACCTTGATCAGGATATCGAGTTCGTACTCACAGAGTACCAGCCAAAGAAGAGAAGAATAATTGGTAACAGAAAGCAGATCGTTGCAGCAAGAAAGGCAGAGGCTGCAAAGGCTCTGTTTGATAGAATAGAAGTTGGAATGACAGTTGAGGGCGTTGTAAAGAACGTTACAAGCTTCGGTGCATTCATAGATCTCGGTGGAGCAGACGGACTTCTTCACATCTCAGAGATGTCATGGGGAAGAGTTGACGATCCTAAGTCAGTTCTCAAGGTTGGTGATACTGTTAAGGCATTCATCAAGAACATTGACGGCGAGAAGATCGCTCTCAGCCTTAAGTTTGATGATACAAACCCATGGCTTAACGCAGCAGAGAAGTATGCTCCTGGAACAGTAGTTACAGGCAAGGTAGCAAGAATGGCTGATTTCGGTGCATTCATCGAGCTTGAGCCAGGCGTTGACGCACTTCTTCATGTATCACAGATCTCATACGAGCATGTTAACAAGCCAGAGGATGTATACAAGGTAGGAGATGAGGTTGAGGCAGTTGTTGTTGAGTGCAATGCAGATGACAAGAAGATCAGTCTCAGCGTAAAGGAATTACTTCCAGCTCCAGAGTATACAGATGATGTAGCAGACGACACAGAGGAGTAATCTGATATATAAACAGTCAAGAAAACCGTAGTCGATAATGACTACGGTTTTTTTATGCCAGAATATTTACATCAGAATAGTTTGTTCAGGACTGCAAGGATATAGGCGTGGGATTGCTCGCCTGTTTCGTGCATTTCAGTGCTGTCCGCAAGAAAACGGTTTCCGTTAAGATCTGTATCATAGAATATCTCCCCATGAAATCCCGGTGGACAGGGGATGAAGCTTCCGGTCTTGGTGGTGAAGGCGTTCTCCTTTGTCGCCTTTTCCTTGTGGGAATCATCGACGTATGCCGCCATGGATTTGTGTATTGCTATGTGTTCCATCGGAAGGTAATAATAATTTTTATAGTCCTTGAAGAAATATTTCATTTCTATATTCTGTGCCTTTGGAACGACTATATGCATATGTGTGTCATTTGCATTTACCAGAATTCCACCCAGGGACTCCGTGATGCGGCATGGAAGCTTTGGAATGGAACAGTTGTATGTTATTGAATCGATGGTATCGGATATATCATCTATCTGAAATTCCTCAGGAATATGAGGGATATTCACAAATTCAGATATAGATATAAGCCCTCTTATATCGTCATGGTTGTGGGTGAGCATATCGTCAAGCAGAGACTCATCGTGAGAACTCAGATAATGCTTGTAGGCGGATATAAGATCGCCTCCTGATATAAAAGTATTTCTCTGGAAGTCAACCAGATGCTCTATGTCAAACTGCTTAGCCGAGTCCAGACGCAGAAGCTTTTTGTATTTTCTGGTTGTTCTATATATATCCACGCTCTGTATATTGTCAAGCGTAGTGTCCACGTCGAATTGTTCCATCTTTTTCAGCAAGTAGGGGATGTCAAAGGTATCGCCGTTGTATGACACCAGTATTTTGTGATTATTTAGGATCTGTTCAAAATGGGACAGCATTTCAGGCTCTGAAGTTCCGTTGTCATTGAATATCAACTGGGTGCGAAATGCACTGCCTGAGAAATATGAGTAGCCGATCAGATAGAGATCCGAACGTTTGGCACTGAGGCCGGTTGTTTCTATATCAAAATAGAGTATATCCGACAGCTCGTCCGATATGTGAGCTGTATCTACATTTATGTCTTCAGTATATTCAAAAATTTTCATAATGGCTCCTTTTGGTTCCTTGCGTAAGGTACATTATAGAACATGCATTGTTCTGCAATATATATAGTAGCTGTCGTTTTTCAAAAAAGCAAACATATATTCACAATTGATAAATAATATGATATAATTACGAAGATTTAATGTCGGTTTCTATGCGATTTTGAGATACCGTCATATATTACAGGACAGGAAAAGTTAACGGATGATTTCATATATTCGAGGAGCACTTGAAATAAAGGGTGACAATTATATAGTGATCGAGTGTGGTGGAATAGGGTATCAGCTCATGATATCCGGAAAATTTATGGAGAAGCTTCCACCGGTACATTCAGAGATAAAAGTAAGCACATACATGTATATACGCGAGGATGAGATAAGTCTGTTCGGCTTTGAGAACGCAGATGAACTCAATGTGTTCAAGATACTGCTGGGAGTGAGCGGCGTGGGACCAAAGGTAGCCATGTCTCTTCTGTCAACACTCACCGTGAACGAGCTCAGGCTTGCGGTCATATCTGAGGATGTAAAGGCCATATCAAAGGCTAATGGAATCGGGGCAAAGGGCGCTTCGAGAATTATTCTGGAGCTCAAGGATAAGCTGAGCATGGAGGATATGATAGATGCAGCATACAATGATTCGGTTGCTGTGCAGACCGCTGCAGGCGATGTGAGAACAAATGTCATATCGGCTCTCACAGCACTTGGATACTCAGGTGTTGAGGCGGGACGTGCTGTTTCACGTGTAGATGGTTCAGCGGATATGGATGAGGAGCAGCTACTTAAGGCGGCACTCAGATTCATGATATAGATTATTGATCAGATAGGTAGAAAAAATGGGCAGAATTATTTCAACAGAAAGCTTGGACATGGAAGAACAGAAAAGTGAATATAATCTCAGACCTCAGTATCTGTCGGAGTATATTGGGCAGAAAAAGGTCAAGGATAATCTGCACATATTCATAGAGGCGGCGAAGAAGAGAAATGAGCCACTGGATCATCTACTCCTGTATGGACCGCCGGGACTTGGTAAGACAACGCTGTCTACCATTGTTGCGAATGAGATGGGGGTCAATATCAAGATCACCTCGGGACCTGCCATAGAAAAGCCCGGTGAGCTTGCCGCGATACTCAACAATCTGTCTGACAATGACATTTTGTTTATCGATGAGATACACAGACTCAGCACACAGGTTGAGGAGGTGCTCTATCCGGCTATGGAGGATTACGCCATAGATGTTGTGATAGGAAAGGGCGCAGGAGCTCGGTCGATAAGACTTGATCTGCCAAGATTTACCCTTATCGGTGCAACGACGAGGGTCGGAATGTTGTCGGCTCCCCTCAGAGACAGATTTGGAATGGTGGACAAGCTGGAATTTTATACCCACGACGATCTGAGAGAGATAGTGATGCGGTCGGCGGAAGTCCTTGGAGTTGACATAGACGAGGCGGGTGCGCTTGAGATCGCGAGAAGATCAAGAGGTACACCGAGACTTGCTAACAGACTTCTGAAGCGGTGCAGGGATTATGCGGAGGTATGTCATGACGGACATATAGATCATGATGTTGCTAAGGCGGCACTGGATAAGCTTCAGGTAGATTCCATGGGACTGGACGTGAACGATAGAAATATATTAATGACAATGATAGAGAAATTTGCAGGAGGGCCTGTCGGACTGGATACACTTGCGGCGGCTGTCGGTGAAGATCCGGGTACGATAGAGGATGTGTATGAACCTTATTTCATAATGAATGGTTTTATAAACAGAACTCCCCGGGGAAGAGTTGTCACTGATCTATGTTACAGACATTTTGGACTGGATGCATTTATAAAGGATAAGTAAAGGAGAATGGGATATGGCACAGAAGAATGATATCAAGGTGGTAATCAACAATAAAGTATATACATTGAGCGGCCAGGAGAGCGAAGATTATCTCCAGAATGTGGCGACATATATCAATGGCAAGATAGCAGAATGCCAGTCATCTGAAGCGTACAGGAGATTTAATGCAGAGTATCAGAATGTTTTGCTTGCACTGAATATAGCCGATGACTACTTTAAGGCAAAGGATCAGGTCAATCAGATGCTCACCGAGGATGACGACAAGGATAAGCAGATATATGATCTGAGACATGAGGTTATCGAGGTGCAGATAAAGTATGAGTCTGCACAGAAGATGATAGAGGAATACAAAGAGAAGATAAGTGAACTTCAGAGACAGATCATAAAACTTGAAGCGGAGAAAAATGTTAAATAAGACTGAAATTTTGGCACCGGCGGGCAACACGGAGGCGGTGAAAGCTGCAGTCAATGCATATGCAGACGCGGTATATCTTGGAGGCAGTATGTTCAGTGCCCGGGCATTTGCCGGTAATTTTGATGAAAAAGAATTGCTTGATACCATAGACTATTGTCACAGATTCGGAGTGAAGGTCTATATGGCGATCAACACACTGCTTAAGAATGAAGAGATACAAAGGCTCCCATCATATGTGGAGCCTTATTACAGGCAGGGCGTGGATGGGATAATTGTACAGGACATGGGAGTTGTCTCTGTTCTGGGAAAGTCATTTCCTGACCTTCCACTGCACGGAAGTACACAGCTCAGCGTGTCCAGTTCACAGGGCGCTGCGTTTCTGAAAAGCATAGGCATGACCAGATTTGTGCCATCGAGAGAATTGTCATTGTCAGAAATCACAGAGATCAAGAAAAATGTTGATATAGAGGTGGAGACATTTGTCCACGGAGCGATGTGTTACAGCTATTCCGGAAGGTGCCTGATGAGCAGCTTTGCCGGAGGAAGAAGCGGTAACAGGGGAAGGTGTGCCCAGCCGTGCAGAAAGCAGTATGCCTCAAATGGTGTAAATGAGTATATGCTCAGCCTGAAGGATATGTGTATGTTAAAGAGTTTGGGAAAGCTCATAGATGCGGGGATCGATTCCTTCAAGATAGAGGGAAGAATGAAAAAGCCTGAGTATGTGGCTGCAACCGTGACTGCGTACCGTGAGGTCAGAGATGCTTATCTGGCGGGTGAGTCAGTGGAGAAAATGGCAGAGGAGCAGGAGAAGAAGCTTCTCGACATATATAACAGGGGCGGATTCTACTCAGGTTATTATTACACATCCAATGGCAAAAAGATGCTTGCGAACAGCAGACCGAACCATACAGGAATTAAGGTTGGGCATGTGAATGCGGTAGAAAAGCCATATGTGGATATAAAACTTGACGAGAATGTATCCGCAGGCGATGTCCTTGAGATAAGAGGCAGGAATGGCGATGTGGAGCTCACCTGTAATGTGACGGCGAAAGCGGGAAAGAATGTCAGACTTAAGGCGAAGTCATTCAGGAGCATAGCAAAGTTTAACGATGTATACCGTACTAGAAATGGAAAGCTGCTGGAAGATATACAGAATAATATAATAAACACGGATAGGAAGATAGAGCTCGCTGCACATGTAGATGCACATGCAGATCAGCCATTAGAGCTTAAGCTCTCAACTGTGGATGGAAAGTGTTCTGTCTCAGTCATGGGACCTGTGTGTACACAGGCACTTAACAAGCCTGTCACGAAGTCGCAGATAGTTGACAAGATAAAAAAGACGGGTGGTACAGATTATGTGATCGGGGATATAACTGCGGATGTATCTGACGACCTGTTTGTACAGATAAGTGCAGTGAACAACCTGAGGCGGGAGGCACTTGAACAGCTTGGATTGCAGATTTCCCAGAGTTACAGGAGGGATGGCGGTGCAGTAAGAACTGACCTGCCTGGTGCTGAAAGACTCCGTGAAAAGGTGAAAAACAACACGGTTCACGGTGTTACAGTTGGAGTGTCAGACGCTGACCATGTAAATATTGTTAAGAATTATAAATGGGTCAGCAATGTAATAGTAGATTATAATGTCAGAAAATATGCAGATGAGTTGAAGCGGGCCGGATTTAGAGTGATCCTTGCTCTGCCTGAGATATTGCGGCAGAGGGAGCTTGACAGATATTCAGGCCTTTCCGATGAACTTGGCTTATTTGACGGTGTGATGATCAGAAATTATGACGAGCTGGGACTTCTGAAGACTGTGGGTTATGAGGGGCTCGTGATCGCAGATGCCAGTCTCTATGCGTATAATGACAATGCATTTGATTTCTATAGAGAGAATATAGGTGATGTATGCTTTATGTGCTCAAACGAGCTCACACTTGATGAGATACAAGGCCTTTCATACGAGACGCTCATAAAGCTCTATGGTCATCAGAAGGTTATGATCACTGCAAACTGTATAGCTGGAAATTACATGAACGGCTGTGCTGCAAAGAAAATGTCCCGGAATGTCCTGACGGATGACAGGGGAAACAGATTCTACGTCAGAAATGACTGTGCGCACTGCTATAACATTATATATAATGGTGTTCCTACAAATATGATAGACAGACTGGCTGAAATGCGTATTTCAGATAAAGACTGTTATATTGAATTTACAATTGAGGATACTAATAAAGTGAAGGATATAATGGACAGTCTGGAGATCGCCCTGTCAGGGGAAAAAGCGGTATCCATGTCTGTAGATCAGTATACCAGGGGACATTACTACAAAGGAATCGATTAAGACTTTTTGATAAAGGTGGAAACATGATAACAATAGTAACGGAGATAGCGAAGTATTTGATCATATTTTTTATGGTTTTATACACCGTAAAATGCTTTACGGTTTTAAAGCCTGTGCCTGCCGATAAGAAACGGCGGGCGCTTAATGTGCAGATATTTTATGTGTTCATGATACACTTTCTTTGCTATCTGACATTATATCTGCATTATGAGAAGAAGAGCATACTTATATTTTATCTGCTGCAGATGATAGTATCCATAACATATATGGTTTCGTATCATGCCATTTATAAGGGCTCATCGAGACTTATAACGAACAACATGTCATTCCTTCTTCTCATAGGTTATGTCATGCTGACAAGACTTGATTTTGACCTGGCGAAGAAGCAGTTTATATTTGCCACGATCATGCTGGTGGTGACTGCATTTGTGCCATTGTTTGTGATCAAGTTCCCACAGATAAAAAAATGGAACATATTCTATGCGGTGTTTGGTATAGGCTTCCTGTGCACGGTATTCATTCCGCACGTGGGAGTTGACAAATATGGTTCAAACAACTGGATAAGCATAGGCGGAATATCAATGCAGCCTATGGAGATCGTCAAGATCATATTCGTATTCTTCCTTGCCAGCTCATTTGAAAAGGCAAAGAACTTTAAGGATATGATGAAAACGATCTGTGTTGCAGGACTTTTCATGCTGGTCCTGGTGGCGGAGACGGATCTCGGTGGTGCGGTGATCTTCTTCATGGTATTTGTTATGATGCTGTACCTTGCCACTGGTAAGCACAGCATACTCATAGGCGGCGGCCTCGGCGGTTCGGTTCTTGCTGTGGTTGGATATATGCTTTTGAAGGATCATTTCAGCCATGTCACCATGAGAATCGATGCATGGCTTAACCCGATCGAATATATAGATGGAAGTGGATACCAGGTTGCACAGAGTTTGTTTGCGATAGGCTCGGGCGGATTCGAGGGATCGGGTCTGTGCCAGGGACTTCCGACATCGATACCGGTCGTGTCCAGTGATTTTATATTTGCTGCGATATGTGAGGAGCTTGGAGTTATATTTGGACTCTGCCTGCTTCTTATGTATCTGAGCTGCTTCATATATTTCATCAATATATCGATGAAGATAAGAGATGCTTTTTATAAGAATGTAGCCTTTGGTTTTACAATATGCTTCATATTCCAGATATTCCTGAACGTTGGCGGTGTTGTGAAATTCATACCATCTACGGGTGTGACGCTGCCTCTTGTGAGCTATGGAGTGAGCTCGGTTGTCAGCACGCTCATTATATTTGGAATAATTCAGGGTATATGTGTATTAGAGAACAGTGGAGTTGATAAAAATGTCAGACAGGAAAGTATCAGCAGGGAAGAGTGGCCAGAGACCCCAGTCGCGGTCAGGGGCCAGTCAAACAGCGGTGAAAAACAACGCAAACAGAAAAAGCCAGTCCAGCGCAAAGCAAAGACAGGATACGACAGGAAAGAGACGAACTCAGATGAATTCTGGGGAGAATAGTGACATTCTGGACAAGAAGACAAATGACAAAAAGAATGTGCCTGTTCTGGTTATAACATATTTTGTTGTCCTAATCTTTATCTGTATGTTTGCATATATTATCGTGTTTATGGTGAGGGATTCGAGAACATTCATCGCCAATTCATACAATGGTAGACAGTCTCTCTATGCGGAGAAGATAAAGAAGGGAAGCATCATATCCAGCGACGGAAATGTCCTTGCGGAGACATTGACGGATGATGATGGAAACGAGTACAGAAATTATCCATATTCAAATGTGTTCGCACATGTTGTCGGATATGACAGCAACGGACAGGCGGGACTTGAGATGAGCTCCGCGTACTATCTCCTGACATCAAACCAGAACATAATCACTCAGACATACAACAAGCTCAGGAATGAGAAGAGTCTGGGAAACAATGTCATAAGTACACTGGATACCACGCTGCAGAGTACGGCTTACGATGCACTGGGATATAATGACGGCGCTGTTGTGGTCATGGAACCGGATACCGGAAAGATCCTTGCCATGGTTTCAAAGCCTGATTTTGATCCGAACTATATAGACAGTGTGATAGAGGATTCACAGGATTCTGACAGCTCTTATCTGTTGAATCGTGCAACACAGGGTCTGTATCCACCTGGTTCAACCTTCAAGGTACTCACGGCTCTGGAGTATATTCACGAGAACAGCAATTATCAGAAATATTCATATGAGTGCGAGGGCGAGGATATATTTGACGGAGTACAGATACACTGCTCAGATTATGCGGTTCATGGAACTGTGGATCTGGCGGACTCACTGGCGAAATCCTGTAACACTTCATTTGCCAATATAGGAATGAAGCTCAACAAGCAGTCGTACAAGGATCTGTGTGAGAAGTTCCTGTTCAACAAGGATCTTCCTTATGACGGATATTACAGGAAGTCGGTATTCGAGTTAAATGCGACCTCCGATGATTCGGAGATACCACAGACAGCCATAGGACAGGGAGACACGCTTATAACACCTCTGCACAGTGCCATGATCATGAGCACCATAGCAAACGGAGGAGTCATGATGTCCCCATATCTCATCGACAGGATAGAGACATGCGATGGCAATCTTGTAAAGACATTCAAGCCGAACACCTACGGCAAGATCATATCCGCATCTGACGCAAGAATTCTGAAGGATCTGATGCTTGGCGTTACATCATATGGTACGGCATCGGATGCATTTGCGGACTGCTCATATACCATAGCAGGAAAGACGGGTACTGCGGAGTTCAACGACAACATGGATTCACATTCATGGTTTGTAGGTTTCTCCAACGTTGATGATCCTGATATAGTTGTGTGTGTCATAGTTGAAAATGCAAGCTCAACAGGTGCTTCAGCAAAGTATATTGCCAGACAGATCTTTGACGCATACTATAATTATGTGAAATAATTGCACAAAATGATGCATATGCCTTTAATACGTGCTCATATTTACTTTAAAAATAATTTGACATATGATATACTGATTTCAAGTTTTAATTACACACCCGGAAGAAACAGGAGGAATTGCAGTGATAGAAGCAACAAGCTGTGGAGGGGTGGTAATCTTCAGAGGAAAAGTATTGTTGTTGTACAAGAACTACAAGAACAAATACGAAGGATGGGTTCTCCCCAAGGGAACTGTTGAAAAGGGCGAGGAGCACGATGAGACCGCCTTGCGAGAAGTGAAAGAGGAGACAGGTGTAAGCGCATCTATAATCAAATACGTGGGAAAGAGCAATTACACTTTCAACACGGCATTTGATGTGGTAAATAAGGATGTTCATTGGTATCTCATGATGTCTGACAGCTATTACAGCAAGCCACAGAGAGAAGAGTATTTCGTGGATTCCGGTTACTACAAATACCATGAAGCCTACCACCTTCTGAAATTTCCTAACGAGAAGCAGATACTTGAACAGGCATATTCAGAGTATGTTGATCTTAAGAAAAAGAATCTGTGGGGAAACAAGAAGTATTATTAATCAACAAAAGGACTTCTGTATGCAGGTACAGAAGCCTTTTTAGTTTTCTTTTGAGGGTAAGACATGAATAAAAAGAATGCAGACAGATCAAAACAAAAGAAAAAGAGAACGGCAAAGGATATAGTTCTGGACATACTGCTGGTCGTATTTTTACTTATAGCGGTTGGTAGCGGGGCGTATCTTGGAAGGTATTATTATATTGCGAAGAATGCGCAGAATAACTTCAATGATCTTAAAGGAATGCTCGATACCGATGGGGATGATACCGAAAAGGTTGCGGTGGAGGTCTCGGATAAAAGTAAGGACAAGGGCGAGAAGAAGATACTCAAGAAATTTGAGAAGTTATACGAGAAGAACAGTGATATTGCAGGATGGCTCACGATCGACGGCACGACCATAGATTATCCGGTTATGTACACTCCTGATGACAACGATTATTATCTGCATCTCGATTTCGATAAGAATTGGAGTGATCCGGGTACACCGTTCATAGACACGAACTGCAGACCGTTTGATGACAGAACGGACAATGTTCTCATATACGGACATAACATGAAGTCGGGAATAATGTTCAGAGAGCTGCTTCAGTATGAGGACGAGAGCTTTTATAAAGAGCATAAGAATATCAAGTTTGATACGCTGTATGAGACCGGAACATACGAGGTCATCGGTGCATTTCGATCGGAGATATATCCTGACGATGACACGGAGCACTATCATTATTATGAGTTCTTTGATGCTGCGGATAAGGCGGAATTTGATGAATATATTGATTTTGTCAAGTCAAACACATCATATGACAGCGGTGTTACGGCTGAGTACGGCGATGAACTCATCACACTTTCAACATGCGCCTCACACACTGAGGATGGCAGATTTGTTGTGGTTGCGCGAAGGATAACAGGGGATGATAAGTAGTTGACACTAAATGGGGCATGTGTTAATATAACAAATGTCGCAAGCGCCGGCTTGTCGGAATTGGCAGACGAGGCAGACTCAAAATCTGTTGGTGGCAACATCGTGCGGGTTCAAGTCCCGCAGCCGGCATTATATTGAGCCTGAAACCTGAGTAGAATCAAGGGTTTCAGGCTCTTTTGGTATACGTGGAAACAAGATCTTGATATGAATGGGCGGTGATATATTATGATGAGTAGAAAGGTGAAACAGCAGGTGAATGCGGCTGTGAACGAGCTGGATATGAATCTGGCGAACAACTACAAGGATCTGGCACACAAAGCCTTGAAGGAACTAGATGAGCTGGTTACGAAGCTGAATGAGGAAGGGCAGCTCAAAGAAAAGGATTACAATAAACTGAGGGATAAGGTGGATGACTACAAGAGACGTATGGCGGGATATCATCACTGACCGTATGTCGTCATTGCTGACAGAATATTATCATTGAAAGGTTATGACCGGGAGACTGCAGAACAACGGATGTATGCAGCTTCTCGGTCATATTTGTATGTGTGTATCAGTATTGCTTCATTATCTCTCTGCGAAGCTTCTTGATTATTCTTTTTTCCAGCCTGGATATGTAGGACTGGGATATTCCCAGGAGATCAGCCACCTCCTTCTGAGTCTTTTCGACCCCGCCTATGGTGTTTATTCCATACCGCAGTTCTATGATGGTGCGTTCCTTCTCACAGAGCTTTGATATGGCATTGTCGAGGAGATTGTAGTCTACCTCTGTCTCCAGATCACGGTAGACTACGTCCTCATCCGTTCCCAGGATGTCGGACAGAAGCAGTTCGTTGCCGTCCCAGTCAACATTCAGCGGTTCATCGATGGACACCTCTGTTCTGAGCTTGCTGTTTCGGCGGAGGAACATGAGTATCTCATTTTCAATACACCTTGATGCGTAGGTAGCAAGCTTTATGTTTTTGTCATTTTTGAAGGTGTTTATGGCCTTGATGAGACCTATCGTGCCTATGGATATAAGATCCTCAATGCCAACTCCTGTGTTGTCGAATTTTTTTGCAATGTATACGACAAGCCTCAGATTTCGCTCTATCAGCATTTTCTTTGCGGAATCCGACTGGTTGTTTGTGAGTTCGTTTATGACCACGGCCTCCTCGTGGGGCTCCAGCGGGGCGGGAAGTACCTCGGTTCCTCCAATGTAATATATATCCTTGCCGCTTTTCAGGGAGCGCAGTGAAATATTGCTGGCAACAGTAAATTTGAAGTCGTTACCCCTTATTGTGTTTAACATGTCTTTTGCCTCTTTTCATATAATATTTGCTTAAAAGAATACATTTGTCTGTGTGAAGTATATTAAATGTATTTGGGCTGATACCGATCAGTGGTCTGTGTTCCATGTATGAGCTGTCGATGAACATGTAGTCGATGTCCATGGCGAGCATAAGCTGATTTCCGGAGCATATCGTATTGTAGGGAATTATGTGTATCCCGGCCGGAATGTCATCACGGTAATCATATTCATATATGGAAGACGGTTTTTTGATGTAGTCATCGAGCAGTGGAGTCAGTTCCGGTGGAGCCAGCTCGATGGCTACGGCGTATGTAGTCACGGCTACGTTGCGTCCCGTGAGATTGCATCTTAGCGTGTTGCCTGTGTCCAGGTAACCGATAGCATTGGTGATCCTTGAATGTCTGCCTAGTAATACATTTGTCAGAAAGTTCAAATAATTCACTTCTTTTCATGTAGTGCAATTGGAATTATATATGTGGGCCGGTAAGAAAATGGTCGTATTACAATAAATGAAGCATCGATATTTCGATTGAATTTTTAATTTGTTGATGGAAATGTGGTTAAGTTTTTCAATATACGACTATATATTTGAAAAATGTGTATAAATCTGTGGATAATGTGGAAAAGTGCTAAAACATCCTAAAAAGTGCGAAATAGGCAAACAATTTGCGACATAGAGCGATATTTTGCGCAATATAATGATAAAAAATGAGAAATGTATATGTATGGATGACAAAATAAGTCCTGAACTTAAACTGGCGATTGAGTCGGATGGATACGCTCCGTATAGCAGCCTTTATCTCGGATATAACGCATCCGATG
>CAVCCL010000269.1:0-19043 GCA_963600665.1 Bifidobacterium catenulatum
GATCATAAGCAGTGGAACGGATATGATGCTCATAGATGGTATCAGATTCAAGCTTGCGAACGAGGAGTTCACCTTCAAGGAGAAGTAAGATAAGGCATATACAAATGCATAAAGATCAATACAAAGAAATGCACATTCCAGATTTTGGAATGTGCATTTTTGTTTGTTGTTGTATGATCGCTGGAATGATATTTATTTGAAGTCTCACCGAAATGATATTAGTTTGAAGCTTCGCCGCCGGATGTCACGTCAGCTTCACCGGAATCGCTGCTGTCTGCGCTGTCATCGCCGGACTCGGAGTCTGAATTCTGAGGCGATCCCTCGATGGCGAGCATTGAGGCGTCCACCTTTGCAAGGTCGGATGGCTCCACGCTGTAGTAGTTGCCGTCATCGACGATCTGTACGGATACAACGACCGGGCTGAGATAGTTCATATCCTCGGACTTTGACTTGAGGATATCCGACACGCCCTGGGCAAATTCTTTCTCGTAATCTTCCTTTGTGGTGTTGTTGAAATCGCCGGCGCTGATCTTCTTGTTATAGTCATCGATATATGCGAACACATCGTCAAATGCCTGGTTGAGAATGTCCATAGGATACACGGTCACGTCCACATAGTAGTCGCTTCCGCTCTTATAGGCTCTTGACACCTCGTATTTGGCCTTGGAGTAGATGACCTTTGCGGTCTCGTCAAATATGGCATCCACCTCGTCTGTCTCTGCATTGTTCAGTGAGTAATGATTGATGAGCTGGCCTGCCAGATAATCGATGCTGTCATCATACATGGCTGAGGCATCCTCCTCAGAGCCGTCGTTGTCCTTCACGTATCCGTCAAAGCTTCCTTTGTAGTTGACGTCGAGAACGTTCTGCATGTATGTCTGATAAGTGGTCTTCTTGCGGTGAAGACAGCCTGTGAGTGATGTCATCACGAGGGTTGCCGCGAGACCTAATATGACAAGTTTTGAATGGTGTTTCATCTATATGATCCTCCGTAAAATTTAAATTCAATGAGCAGTTACAATATAGCATAAAAAAAGTGGTTTGTAATCATAAAAGGTAAAAATACTTTGCTTACAGAATTATGTGTGCTATAATTACGGAGTATCTACAATAGGATTAGTTTTTCGGAGGTAAGGTCATGGCAAAACAGGTAGAAGATGTTGTAACTGACGATAGAGTAGAATCACTGAAGACAGTGAAGTTTGGTGGATATGATAAGGCATCCGTTGATTACTATATTGATGAACTTAAGGAAAAGCACAATAAAGAAGTAGAGGAGCTTAAGGCGAACGTCAACAAGCTCAGCGAGGCTGTTCTGAGTCTCAAGACCATGAGAGAGGTCAATATGACAGAGTCTTCCAAGACCATAGAGACTCTCAAGAAGACCAATTCAGAGCAGGAGAGCGAGATAGAGTCACTCAAGGAGCAGATCAATGCATACAAGCAGAGAGAGCTTGAGAATGCAGGAAGATACGAGTCAATATCAAGAACACTTCTTGAGGCCCGTGAGAGCGCAGACGCACTGATCGCACAGACTGAGAAGGAGTGCACAGACAAGAAGAATACTATAACTGCAGAGCTTGAGGCATATGAGACAGATGTCAAGGAGAGATGCACAAAGCTCCAGACAGATACAGAGATACAGTGCCAGCAGATGTATGATCAGACCGAGGCAAAGTGCAACAGCATGAAGGATGAGGCATACTCAGAGGCAGAGAAGACAAGAAATAAATCTCACGCAGATGCAGAGGCTCTGTCGGCAAAGACAGATTATGAGTGCAAGGTTATGAGAGAGGAAGCTCAGAAGGACGCTGCCAACACAAGAAATGCAGCCACAGATGACGCAACCAGACTTCGCAACAATGTGAAGAAGGAGTGCGAGAGCGTAAGCAGATATATGTCAGATCTTCTGTCATCACTGGACAATGTTATTTCTGCATGTGCTTCAACAAAGGATGTTGCCGACAAGGCATTTACCGGACTGAAGAGCGAGGCAACTGCTATGGTTAGTGATGCTGAGGATGCACAGTAGTAATATATGATATACGGTAACATGAAACTTTTCTATGTGATGGGACATAGGAAAGTTTTATGTGCATTAAGGGGTAAATAATATACGGGGTGTATAATAATGGGATAAAACTGCACTTGTGCAGTGGATATATGGAGAGATATTTATGGAGATAAACAGACTTAGTGGTTATTCAGATTTTCTGGGAATTGTTGAATATCCTGCGGTTGTGTTCTGTGAGGATGGGGAAGTCCTCAGCATAAACAATGCCGCAGTTAAGATCATGGGTTCGAATGTTGAATCCCTTGCCATGGAGCCGGATAAGTTTATGGTCAGTGATGAGTTCTGGCCGACACTTGACGACAAGAAGGCGATCATATGGCACAGACTTGGACTTATAGTTAACGACAAGGACAGATATGTAGTCAGTGGATTTGTCAACCAGTTTGAATATGGTGACAAGAAGGCGTATATGGTATTGTTTGAGCTTAGATCAGACGTCACGATAGGAAGCGTGAGCCTTGAAAGGATTATAAACCATATAGGCGTTATAGCTCTGTATCTGTATAAGCCGGAGGGCGTATGGAGAACGAGATACGTATCCAAGAACATATCTGAGTATGGATATACAGATGGCAATTTCTACAGTGGACTGGTAGGCCTCAGTGACCTGCTTCCTAAGAGTGATTATGACCTTCTGATCGGACAGCTCTACAAGCTTCAGAATACCGGAGTTGATGATTTTGAGATGGAGATCAGGATCGTATCAGCTCACAGGGATATAAACAAGATGAGACTTAAGTGTCACATCGTGAGAACCGCAGATGGTGACATGGATGGAATAGAGCTCCTGTTCATAAAGGACAAGGAGACCGGATACAATGAGGATCAGGCGGCGTATATATTATCCGCCATGTCCAAGATCAAGAGCTTTGTCATGGTACAGCAGTACGAGAATGGCAGACCGATCTTCAAGTATATAACCCCGAACGCCAAGCAGATGGGAATAAATGTTGATGCCATCAAGCTCGGTGACAGACTCATAGAGGATTATATACATCCGAAGGACAGAAGCAGGGTTATGGCGAATGTCAGGAACGCCACAAAGCGTGAGGATAAGGACTACGAGGAAGAGTTCAGGATAGTCAATGACAGAGGCGAGGTTATCTGGGTGAAGTCCCAGAGCTCTGTGACCCAGGCGGCGGACAACACATACACGGTTGAGTATTTCATATCTGATATAACGGATAAGAAAGCCCTTGAGAACAGTGTTGAGCGCGCCAAGAAGGAGTTCGATGACAAGCTCTCATATATTATGAGGACAAATACCCAGTCAGATGAGGACAGGAATCAGATAGATGCCGAGAAGTGGACAATGATAACAAAGGCGTTCTCTGCACTCACAGGACTTTATACAACTATCATTGATCCTGTGGGCAAGAAGATGGTTGAGCCGGCCGGCCCTCAGAAGCATATGGGTTATTTCTATGATATGTTTGAGAAGCCTCAGTACAAGCAGATATATATGAAGCTCAATGAGGTTGTTCTCAGGAACAATGTGCCGGTTATGATGGAGATGGACGATGACATCACGGGAAGTATGATCTGTGGTGCACCGATCATGATAGATGGCAAGCATGTGGCGACATGGATATGCTGCTCATATGACGATGAGGATGCGAAGAAGATGGAGAAGGTTTATAAGATCCAGTGGCAGCTTGGACGTATTTTCTCCGAATACGCATTCAGCTCCCAGATCCTGGCGAAGGAGGCCATCCGTGCCAAGTCTGAGGAAGTAATAATGGAGAACAAGCTGCAGTGGCAGAAGATACTGCTTGATGCCCTGAACACTTCAGATAAGAGCTCCCAGCAGGTTATCAATGACGTGATAGCACAGGTGGGCGAGGTCTTAAATGCTGACGTGGCAGCCCTTTATGTTAAGGACAAGCAGGGAGATCTGGACTGCCAGTATATATGGTCCAAGAATCAGAGCATGTCTGCAGAGGAGTATGTGACAGAGTGGCAGCGCGCCAACATGAAGTTCAGATCATGGCAGAATGGTCAGGGCTCGGGCAAGCTGGTGGACAAGGGATACCTTGTGATAGATGCAAAGCATATTGATGAAGCGGCCAAGAAGATCATGTCAGCGGGGCCTGTTAAGAGCTTTACCGCAGTTCCTGTGTACGTCAATGGCAATTATGGAGCAGTATTTGTGCTGGCGAATACCTCTATCAACAAATTGTGGACCACAGAGGAGATCGAATTTGTAAAGCAGACAGGTGATGTGCTCAGAAGTGCCCTTGAGAAGATAGAGAGCGATGACAGCGTTAAACGTATAAACAGTGTTCTCCTCGATACATATAACTATATGGATGAGGGTATATTTATTAGAGAAGTTGATACTGGAAGAGTGCTGTTCTCGAACAGGGCTCTGAACGATATGCTTGGATATGATTTTACAGACAAGGACAGTAAGCTCCTTATAGAGAATCTCAGAGATAAGTACAAGCTCATGGGAGGTCCGGATCAGCATCTGGCCACGGACAGTAAGGAGGTCAACTGGAGAAGCTATATAAGAAGTCTCGACAAGATCATGGATTTGACTGAAGTTAGCATGAAATGGCTTGACGGCAGCAATGCATCTCTTGTAATATTAAGGGACGTGAACGAATAGAAGGGAGACTTGTGATGGCAAGCGCAGATATTGGTATAGATTTAGGTACAGCCAGTATACTGGTGTATGTGAAAGGCAAAGGAGTCGTACTCAAGGAGCCTTCAGTAGTTGCATACGACAGGGATACTAATAAGATAGTGGCTATTGGTGAAGAGGCGAGACTTATGCTTGGAAGAACTCCGGGTAATATAGTGGCCATCAGACCTCTCAGGCAGGGCGTAATCTCTGATTATACGATAACAGAGAAGATGCTCAAGTATTTTATACAGAAGGCTGTCGGAAGGAGTTATTTTGGAAGACGACCTAGGATCAGCGTATGTGTACCTTCCCAGGTTACAGAGGTTGAGAAGAAGGCAGTTGAGGATGCAACCTATGCGGCCGGTGCCAGGGATGTGTCCATAATTGAGGAGCCTGTGGCAGCAGCCATCGGCGCAGGAATAGATATATACAGACCGTGTGGTAACATGATAGTTGATATAGGTGGTGGAACTGCCGATATAGCAGTCATCTCTCTCGGAGGCCCTGTTGTGAGTGCATCCATCAAGGTTGCCGGAGATGATTTCGATGAGGCAGTTGTCAGATTCATGAGAAAGAAGCATAACCTTCTTATTGGAGAGAGAACCGCCGAGGAGATCAAGATCAAGATAGGTACATGTTACAGAAGACCTGAGAATATAACATTGGATATACGAGGCAGAAACCTTGTAACCGGTCTTCCGAAGACTGTTACGGTCACATCGGATGAGACGGAGGAGGCACTTCGCGAGCCTGCGTCCCAGATATGTGAAGCTGTTCATTCAGTTCTGGAGAGAACCCCTCCTGAGCTTGCTGCTGATATTGCAGATCGTGGTATAGTTCTGACCGGTGGTGGTGCGCTGCTCCACGGACTTGAGGAGCTGCTTGAGGAGAAGACAGGAATAACCACCATGACAGCGGAGGATCCACTCAGGGCGGTGGCCATAGGTACAGGAAAGTACATCGAGCTTCTCAGCGAGAAGAACAATTAAGACAGGAGCTGAGGACTCAGTCTTCAGAGGAGAGAAAACTTGGTAAGAGAAGGTTACGTAGAGAAAGTTATATATAAGAATGAAGACAATGGGTACGCCGTCTTCGCCGTTGAGGGCGAGGACGGCGAAGATATTTTTGTGGGGAATCTTCACGGCGTTGCAGAGGGAGTCTATGTATCGGCGGAAGGTGATTATGTGGAGCATCCGACCTATGATCTGCAGTTCAAATTCACCTCATGTGATATCAAGATGCCGGATGATGTGCTCAGCATAGAGAAGTATCTCGGTTCGGGCATCATAAAGGGCGTCGGAGAAGCTCTGGCAAAACGTATAGTGAAGAAGTTCCGCATGGACTCCCTCAGGATTATAGAGGAGGAACCGGAGCGCCTTGCGGAGATACGTGGAATATCCGAGAGGAAAGCCAGGGATATCGCTGTGTCTTACAATGAGAAGAAAGAGATGCAGGATGCGCTCATGTTCCTGACCGGGCTCAATATCCCGGTGAACCTCGCTGTAAAGATATACAATGAATACGGCGATGAAGTGTATGACATAGTGAGGACAAATCCCTACAAGATAGCAGAGGATATAACGGGCGTTGGATTCAGGACAGCGGACGAGATAGCGGACAGACTTGGTATCGGAAGAGATTCGGATTTCAGGGTAAGAGCCGCTATTATGTATGCCCTATCCGGTGCAAATGGACTTGGCCATATGTATCTTCCCCAGAAGATGCTGGTAGACAAAACATATTCATTGCTGATGAATGAGTACATGCCATATGATCCGGAGCTTGAGATGTCCATATGCAATCAGATACTTGAGCTCAGCGTTGCCGGCAAGATAATCATAAAGGAGCTGAAGGGCGATCCAGATTCAGGGGAGCTCCCAGATGTGAGCCTTGATGATCCGGTGGCTGACATAGACATGGATTCGCTGGATACGGAGTCAGAGTCAAACGTGACAAATGCCGTGTATGCAGCACCTAATTATTATATGGAGCTCAATTCGGCAAGACTTCTGTGTGAGCTCAACATAGATTTCTCAAAGGCAAAGCTCAAGATAGACAAGGTTGTCGAGACGGTAGAAAAGTCAGAGAACATGAAGCTGGCTGATGCCCAGAGACTTGCCATAAGAAATGCCGTGGATCACGGAGTTGCGGTCATAACCGGAGGCCCCGGAACCGGAAAGACAACGATCATAAATGTACTTATCAAGATATACGAGAGCTTCAGGATGAAGATAGTTCTGGCCGCTCCGACAGGACGTGCGGCAAAGAGGATAACCGAGGCCACAGGATACGGAGCACAGACCATACACAGAATGCTCGAGCTTACAGGCGGCGTGGAAGGAGAGGAGACTTCTGCATACACATTTATGCGGAATGAGAGCAATCCACTTGAGGCCGATGTTATCATAATAGATGAGATGTCCATGGTTGACAGCAGCATTTTCTACAGTCTGCTCAAGGCCGTGGCTCCGGGCACAAGGCTGGTGCTTGTGGGAGACTCGGATCAGCTTCCGTCAGTTGGCCCGGGAAATGTGCTCAAGGATATCATAGCGTCCGGTGTGTTCAGCGTGTCAGTGCTGGACAGGATATACAGACAGGGCGAGGACAGCGATATCATAGGCAATGCCCACAGGATAAAGGATGGAGAGCATGTGGAGATCAAGAACAAGAGCAGGGATTTCTTCTTTGTTCCAAGGAATGGCTACAATGAGATCGTGGCAGAGCTCAAGGTGCTTCTGACAAAGCAGCTTCCATCATATTTTGGCGTGGACAAATCGGATATACAGGTGCTGACACCTATGCGTAAGTATGATATGGGTGTTGAGAACCTCAACAAACAGCTTCAGGATGTACTAAATCCTGAGGGACACGGCAAACCCGAGCATGACCGGGGCGATGTGGTGTTCAGACAGGGCGATAAGGTCATGCAGGTCAAGAACAATTACAAGCAGGAGTGGAAGATACTGGATCCGTCGGGCAGATTTGCCAAGGAGGAAGGAGTCGGAGTGTTCAACGGCGATATTGGATTTGTAAAGGCTGTTGACGACTACGAGCAGAGGATCGTGGTGGAGTTTGACGATGGAAGACAGACTGAGTATCCATACAACCAGCTTGAGGAGCTTGAGCATGCATTTGCGATAACCATACATAAGTCGCAGGGAAGTGAGTATCCCGTGGTTGTGATCCCGCTTCTCAGATGCCCACCTAAGCTTTTGAACAGGAACCTGCTGTACACGGCGGTGACGAGAGCCAGAAGAAGCGTGGTCATAGTGGGCAATATAGGACTGGTAAATACGATGATAGACAATGAGGATGAACAGAAGAGATACACCTCATTTGCACTGAGACTCAGGGAGATGGAGAGAAGATGAAACGATGCGCAGATAAGTTCGGGTTCGGACGGCTGCTCACGGATCTCCTGTATCCCCGCCGGTGCGCGATATGTGACGAGGTGCTTCCGATGGGAGAAGGGCTGATATGCAGAGGGCATAACAGTCTTCCCTATGTGAAGTCTCCGTCATGTATGGTGTGCGGCAAGGAGGTCGACAGTGAAGAGCGGGAGCTCTGTCTGGACTGTGAAAAACATTCAAGAAATTTCGAAAGAGGTTTCCCCGTATTTAATTACGTGGAACCCGTCAAAGCCAGTGTTCTGGCGATAAAATACCATAACAAAAAAGAATATTGTGATTTCTACGGACATGAGATGGCAGAGAAAGTGCGCCCGTATGTCAGAAGGTATGGAATAGATGCGGTCACCTGTGTGCCTTTGCACAGGAGAAAGCAGAGACAGCGCGGATATAATCAGGCGGCTATTCTGGCGAAGGCTGTTGCTGATGAACTGGAACTGCCATTCTGTGAGGACATGCTGGTGAGGAGAAAGTACACCACGCCGCAGAAGAAACTGGACAACCTGGAGAGGGCAAACAACATAAAGACATCCATGGATATAGGCAGAGTGTACCCGGAGTACAGAAATATCCTGCTTGTGGATGACATATATACGACCGGTGTCACCATAGACGTGTGCGCCGGCCTCCTGAAGAAAGCCGGCGCACGCCATGTGTATTATTCGTCTGTATGTGTTGGCAAGGGCTGTTAGTCCTCGTCTGTATCGTCAACTATATGGAAGTCCTCGTCGCTCTTCTCTTCCTCCTCCGGCATGTACTCGTTGAAGATGTGTACAAATACCAGTGAGCACAGATATGCGTGAAGTCCTGCGACACATATGAGCATAAGACCGAGCACGGTGGAGCTGAAATAGCATCCCGCTGCGATCGCTGCCGTTATCGCAACCATGAGAAGTGTCCATGGAAGATTCTTGATGGACATGAGGAATGCGTTCTTGATGGTCGCTTTGACTGTGTTCTCAAACTGCGCCTGGAGTGGGAATACGTACAGGACAGTGAACAGGTAGATCAGTGACATGATGGTGAATATGACCAGCATGCTCTTGATGTTCCTGCTCACGGCGAACCACATGTCAAATGCACACAGGGCTCCGGCAAGCAGAGCCAGAACTCCTATCCCTGTAGCCTGTTTGAAATTCTCCCTGAAGCTCTTGAAGAACAGCTTGACCACGCCGCCCTGACCGTTTCTGATGCATTTCATGGTGGTGTAGTAGAGTGCTGTGGTCGATGCACCTATCGTGAGTATCGGCAGGGAAGTCAGCAGCCACAGGAAATGCAATATGACTATATCACACACTATGGTTAGAAAATTCATGATAGGATTATCTGTCGATAATGATCTGTTCAAAATAAAATACCTCTCTTTCTTTATCCAAAAAATATTACAAGCCTAAGCCATCAGATCTTCCTTTGTAAGGGTCTCAAGTGTGGCTACGTCAATGTTGTCCATGGAAACTATCCTGGTGGCCTGCCTGGATATGGCGGATTCCATAAAGTTTCGGACTTCACGGGCGTTGGCAAATGTATCGTCGTGATGTGCGGCTTTGTCGTGCCAGTATTCTGAGGCGTATGCACGGGCATCATCGTCCAGCTTGTATTCCTGCTTGGAGCACATGCTCTCGAAGATGGACATAAGCTCGTCCCCGGTGTAATCCTCAAATGTGATGAATTTGTTGAATCTGGAGCGAAGTCCCGGGTTGGAGCTCAGAAACTGTTCCATGAGATCCGGGTAGCCGGCAACTATGACTATGAGATCATCTCTGTGATCTTCCATAGCCTTGAGCAGCGTGTCCACTGCTTCCTGTCCGAAATCATTCTCACCCTTGCCTGCGGTGAGTGTATAAGCCTCATCTATAAATAAGATCCCGCCGAGGGCTGATTCTATGACCTCGGTTGTCTTGACTGCTGTCTGACCTATATAGCCCACAACAAGTCCGCCTCTGTCGACTTCGACAAGCTGTCCTCTTGACAGTATGCCCAGACCCTTGTAGATATTTGCAAGAAGTCTTGCCACTGTTGTCTTTCCTGTTCCCGGATTGCCGGAGAATACAAGGTGGAGAGATACGGACGGCTGTTTCATGCCGTTTTCCTCGCGGAGCTTCTTGATCTTCAGAAGGTTTACGAGGTTGGTGATGTCCTTCTTCACGCTCTCAAGTCCGGTCATGGAATTCAGCTCCTCGAGAAGAGTGTCCACATCCTTGACGGGTTCAGCCTTTTCGGAAGCTGCCGACTTAGCCGGAGTCTGTGAGACAGGGGAGGCACTCTTTGGAAGTGCGTTGTATTTGTCCAGCAGAGGGCTCGGGTCTATGGCGTACAGGTTCATGGACTTGAGATATTTGTCGAGCATGAGGCAGTAGCCTGTGAGCCTTGCTATCTCGTTGTCGTCAGTCATGTCGTTGCAGGCGATGAACTCCTGTCCCATGAGCTTGAACATTCTGACGTAATCTCTGGAACGGTATACTGATCTTGGATTGACCTTGGCCCGGGCCAGATCGCCCTGTACAAAATATGTAAGGGATCTAGGCGGTGTCACGGCAAAATCCCCGGTTGTTCTCTCATATTTGAATGTGCGGAATTTGTCTGTTGTAAAGTGCTGGTTCAGGTATTCACGGACAAATTTTATCTCCAGGGTAAGTTCTGCCTGGTCGGAGCTGGACAGATATGCAAGAAACTGTAGCAGGTCAAACTGAAGCATCTCTCTTGTCTTGAGTCCTGTCTTCTGGCGCGCACCGTAGCCGTCGTTGTCCAGCGAATCGGCGTAGGAATAGCAGTTGTCCAGTTCGGCTTTTAGTGAGTAATTCATAAGTTGTTCCCCATCCTTTCCATAAAGCACATAATTATATCTATTGTAAAGCCTTTGGCCCGTGTAATCAAATAAAGTTTTGCCTGGTTAATCCATTTATTGTGTCATATTTGTATTTTGTATGATAAAATAGCAGTTATATGAGCAAAATTTACACCAAAAGGTGACAAAAGCGACAGGAGACAGACGATATGAGATTCAGACCATGCATAGACATACACAATGGACAGGTAAAGCAGATAGTTGGAGGCAGTCTCTGTGATGAGGGTGACAGAGCAGATGAAAACTTTGTATCACAGAAGGACGGAGACTTCTTTGCTGAACTGTACAAAAGCTATGGACTTAAGGGTGGTCATATCATACTTCTCAATCCTGCGTCCAGCGAATACTATGACGCCGATGTCAGACAGGCACAGCTCGCTCTTGCTGCATATCCGGGAGGACTGCAGATAGGCGGGGGAATAAATGCTGACAATGCGCAGAGGTTTATAGATATGGGTGCGTCACATGTCATAGCCACATCATTTGTGTTCAGGGATGGCGAGATCAACTACGACAACCTGAAGGCGCTTGAGAAGGCTGTGGGCAGAGAGCATCTGGTGCTGGATCTGTCCTGCCGGAAGAGGGACGGAGAGTATTATATTGTCACTGACAGATGGCAGAAATTTACAAATGTAAAGGTGGAGGAGGCAACGCTTGACCGGCTCTCAGAATACTGCGACGAGTATCTCGTTCATGCGGTGGATGTGGAGGGCAAGGCGTTAGGCATAGAGACCCATGTTGCGGACATGCTTGGAAGATGGGGAAAGCTGCCGATGACATATGCCGGAGGTGTGGCATCATTTGACGATCTGGAACAGCTCAGAAGTCTCGGAAGGAACAGGATAGACGTGACCATAGGGAGTGCACTGGATATCTTTGGGGGACATATGGCGTTTCAGGAGATTATAAGGTTTATGGAGGGTTAACATGGCAAAGATGAAGAAGGTACTGGCCATTGCGATGGCTGCGGCTATGGGTATGTCCATGCTGGCTGGCTGCGGAGGTCAGGGCAAGGACGATGTAACAGAGGCGACAAGCCAGGCGGAGACCAGCGAGGCTACGACCTCGGAGGAGAAGACAGAGGAGGCTGCTTCGGAGGAGGCTGAACAGGAGAAGACAGAGGAGGCTGCTTCGGAGGAGGCTGAACAGGAGAAGACAGAGGTCAAGGCAGGGGATGTCCTGATAGACCTGAACTTTGATGACAATGACACGGACGAGTGCCATACATATTCAAATGGCGGACAGGCCGTACTCGGAGCTGAGAACGGAGAACTGTGTCTGGATATAACCGGAACAGGAAGCCTGGATTATGCGAACCAGATATACTATGACGGATTTGAGCTCAACCAGGATTGTGTGTACGAGCTGTCATTTGACGTGCACAGCACCATTGAGAGAGGACTTCAGTACAGACTTCAGATAAATGGTGGTGATTACCACGCTTATGTGATGGATGACATAACGATAGGCACTGAGACACAGCACATATCCAATCAGTTCACCATGAGTGAGGCATCGGATCCGGCACCTAGAATGTGTATGAATCTGGGACATTTCGAGGGTGTTGGCGATGACAGCGTACCTCACAAGGTATATTTTGATAATATCAAGCTCACTGTAGTTGATGCTTCAAGCGCACAGAGCGTTGAGGGCATTCCTGATCCAAAGCTGGTTAACATCAACCAGATGGGTTACGGCAAGGATGCGAAGAAGCTTGCCACAGTGACCGACAGAGACGCCAAGAGCTACGAGGTAAAGAGCGTCGCTGATGACAAGGTAGTCAGCAAGGGAGACGTATCTGGCTGGGATTACGATCCTGCTGTCGGCGACAAATGTGCGGTTATAGATTTCTCTGATGTCAAGGATCAGGGTACATACAAGATAGTTCTTGACACCGGAGCAGAATCATATGAGTTCCCTGTTGGGGATGGTGTGTATGACGATATATACAAGGCGTCAGTGCTCATGCTCTATGATCAGAGATGTGGAACAGAGCTTGATTCAGCCATAGCCGGTGATTTTGCACACGCTGCATGTCACACGGGAACTGCCATAGTATACGGCTCAGACGTAGCAAAGGATGTGACCGGAGGATGGCATGATGCCGGAGATTACGGAAGATATGTTGTTCCGGGTGCAAAGGCGGTACAGGATCTGCTCCTCACATATGAGGATTCAGAGTATGCGGCAAAGGATGACGCTATCGGAATCCCTGAGAGCGGCAACGGTGTTCCTGACGTTCTGGATGAGGCAAGATACGAGCTTGACTGGATGCTCAAAATGCAGGACGAGACCAGCGGCGGAGTTTATCACAAAGTTACCGGAGAGGTGTTCCCTGAGACAGTAATGGCTGTTGAGGAGACTGCACAGATGATTCTCTCACCTATATCCAACACAGCGACAGGCGATTTTGCGGCTGTTATGGCAAAGGCTTCAGTTGTATACAGACAGTACGATGCGGCATTTGCAGATTCATGCCTTGCTGCAGCTCAGAAGGCATGGAAGTATCTCGAGCAGCATCAGGGTGATGCAGGCTTTAAGAACGTTGGAAACATAGTTACAGGCGAGTATCCTGACAGCAATGACAGCGATGAGTACCTGTGGGCAGCAGCCGAGCTGTATATCGCAACAGGTGATGAGAGCTACAACGACTATGTGAAGACAGCCATCGAGGGAAGCGTGAAGTACGGCCTTGGATGGGCAGATGTCGGATATTATGGAATATATGACTACTGTGTAAATGTTAAGGATTGCGCAGCAGAGAAGGAGATACTTAAGAAGGGCGCTGACAAGCTTGTAGATAACTACACAGGCAGCGGCTTCGGATCAACAACAGGCGGCTCTTATGTATGGGGAAGCAACATGGTAGTTGCGGATAACGGAATCCTCCTGCTCATGGCATCAAAGGTTCTGGGCGATGATTCATATGTGGACTATGCGGCAGACCAGCTCAACTATATCCTCGGAAGAAATGCAGTCAGCTACTGTTACGTGACAGGATATGGCTCACAGACTCCTGAGAATCCACACCACAGACCTTCAGAGGTACTGGGCAAGGCAATGCCTGGAATGCTTGTTGGTGGTGCCGATGGAAACCTTGAGGATCCATATGCAAAGGCTGTTCTTGCAAAGCTTCCAAAGGAGAGATGCTATGTCGACAACGCACAGAGTTATTCATGTAATGAGGTAACGATCTACTGGAATTCACCTCTTGTATATCTTCTTGCGAACTTCAAGTAGCAAATATTTAAGAATATGTAACTATCATTAGTACATCATATTTGATATAACTATTGAATATCATGTAAGGAATCGGTATGGGAATATGAATGAATATGTGGACAAAATAAAAAAACTTATGGAGAAAGAGATGGTCAGATATGTTATAGCCGGAGGAATGACCACGGCTGTGAATCTTGTATCATTCTTTGTTTTGAGACTTGTGACGGACATGTCGCGAAGTGCGGCGAATATCATAGCGATAATGCTTGCCATATTATTTGCCTACTTTGCAAATGGATTTTACGTGTTCAGGTCGGAGCAGAGGAAGAGCATAGGCCGGATCATAAGGGAGTTCATATCATTTGTGGGCATGCGTCTGTTTGCCATGGTGGTGGAGGTCGTTGGAACCAACCTGCTGTGCGACTCCTTCAGATACAATGAGTTTATATCAAAGATAATAATTCAGGTAGTTGTACTTGTAATAAACTATATATTCAGCAAATGCTTCGTATTTAAGAAGGATAAAAAGCCTGTAAAGGATATATTGGCTGACAACTATATCATGATAATCGCGTTTATCATCCCGGCTATATTTATGTTCGTGCTGTGGGTGGTGGCGGAGATAGGGCCATTTGGCGGACACAGCCTTACCATGGTGGACAGTCTTCACCAGTATCTGCCATTCTTCTCTGATTATCATGACAAACTTGTGAACGAGGGAAGTCTGTTCTATACATGGGACATAGGCATGGGAAGCAATCTGCTTGACATAATCGCCTACTATATGGCTTGTCCTTTGAACTTTATAATCGTGCTGTTCAGCAGGGAGCATCTGTACATAGCGATGTGCCTGCTCATAAGTATCAAGATAGCTCTGTCAGGTATGACCATGGCGAGCTATCTTGGATACAAGTGCAGGAACAAGAACAACCTGCTCATCATTCCATTTGCTGTGGCATATGCGCTCAGCAACTATGTCATAGGATATTCATGGAATCTCATGTGGATGGACTGTATACTGATTCTTCCACTTATCATGCAGGGCTTCGAGCAGATGATGGAGGACGGCAGCAACTACAGACTGTACACACTCAGTCTGTTCTACGGACTTCTGTGTAACTACTATATATGTTTCATGATATGTGTGTTCCTGGTTCTCCAGTTCATACTCACCAATCACAAGAACATATACAAGGGCGCGGAGGACACCTTACGATTTGCGGGAACATCGATCATGGCTGCGGCTATGTCAGCGTTTCTTCTGATTCCGGCTTATATCGGACTCAACACAACGGCATCTGCCACCAGACATTTCCCTAAGTGGGAGTGGTATGGAAGCATATGGGATATGATAAAGCAGATGTTTGTCCTGACTGAGCCGATAAAGAGCCAGCAGTTTGATGGCGGTGTGAACCTGTACTGCGGCACATTTGCCATACTGCTGATCGGAATATATATTTTCAACACAAAGATCAAATGGTACGAGAAGCTTAAGAATGTGATACTCATTGTATTTCTCATGATGAGCTTCAACAATACTCTGCTCAACTATATATGGCACGGCTTCCATGATCAGTACGGAATCCCGAACAGATTTTCATTCCTGTTCATCTTCATTCTGCTGAGCATGGGATACGAGGCCCTTGCAAATACAGACAAGAAGCAGATACCGGGAATAGCCCTGGGAATCATTGTGGCGTTCGGCTTCCTGGTTTATGCAGACAAGAATATTGATCTGGACAGAACTGTAATTATCCTCACATGGGTGTTGTTTGTTGTGTACTCGGCGGGAATCCTGGCGCTGGGACTTGTCCGCGGCAAAGGCAGATTTGCGGTGGCAGCTATACTTTCAGTGCTGTGTCTGACTGAGATCGTGTTCAGCGCGGCAAAGGGATACGAGAGCAACGGAACGGTAAATATACCAGATTACTATGGTGATGCTGCGAGCGTACAGGCAGCCATAGATTCTGTGAAGACCGGTCATTTCCCATACAGAACGGAGCTCAACAACACCAAGGTGGTGGATGAATCTACTTATTACAATATGCAGGGAGTAAGCCTGTTTGGTTCGACGGTGTCAAATGACCTTGTGAATGCCATGCACGGACTTGGCTTCTACACAGGTGCAAATGAGTTCCTGTTTGACGGAGCAAATCCGGTGTCAAGTTCGGTTCTGGGCATAAGATATGTGTTCAGGAGACAGGATGAGCATATGTCCTACGATATGGATTATGTGGATACAGTGGATGGCGTGGATGTATACCAGAACAGCCGGGCGCTCAAGCTGGGCTTCATGGTGAATAGCGAGCTGAAGGACTGGACTTCTGATGCATCGAATATGTTTGACAGTATCAATAATTTCGTGGAGAAGTCGACCGGGGTGGCTGGTACGTTCAGCCAGATATATCCGGAGGTAACCGGCTCTTCAAATGACATCACGATAACACATGACAATCCGTACAGTGAATACTTTGGACTTTCAAATATCACACCGGGTATCGTGAGCTTTGGACTCAGCTTTGACATAACAGAGGAACAGAATGATCTGTACATCATAGCGAATTGCAACGGAATCACCAAGATAAGGATATATGTGAACGGTGAGGAGCAGAATTACGAGAGACTTCAGTACCAGACATACCATGTGGGACATCTGACAAAGGGAACCAACGTGGAGGTCGAGTATTATTTCTCTGCGGGTGTGCCTGACAATACATCTGCAAGACTTACGATAGCAACTCTCAACGGCGCTGCATTTGACCAGGCGTATGAGAGATGGGCTGACAATCAGTTAAATATCAACAAATTTGAGGATGGATATGTGAAGGGACATATATCAGTCGATGAGGCTGGCCTGATGTTCACATCCATACCTTATGATTCAGGCTGGACTGCCTATGTCGATGGCAGAAAGACCGATATACAGACTGTTGCGGGAGCATTTATCGCACTGGATCTCGAAAAGGGAGACCATGTGATAGAGTTCAAGTATTTCCCTAGAGGACTCAAGAGCGGCCTGATATTCACATTTGCCGGCTGGATTGTGTTTGCACTGCTTATGAACGCGAAGACCATCAAGGAGAAGCGCGGAAGTAAAAAAGGAAAGGCTGAGACGGAGAGCGATGCGGATCTGACAGATGATGAAGCGGAGAGCGAGTAACGCAGATCTGTAGAAAGATAAAATATACATAATAACGAGGTGGAATGGCTGAAAAGTCATAAAAAGTAGTCCAATATGTACAAAATAACAGAGAAAATTTGTACATTATTCAGCATAAAAAACTATATGAGCGTTGACCTTAATAATTATTTATAATATAATGTATCCATGTGGATATGCATAGGAGTGTCTATGTGGCAAACGCAATATTTATAGAAACAGAGGTGCATTAATGGACAAAATTAAGGAAATTGGGATTAAGCCGCTTGCACTGGCCATGGCTGTTCTGGCTTTGCTGGCGGGAGTGCTGGGAGTCGCCGGTATAGGTGTGGGAGCTATTATATGTGGCGTCCTGGCAGCGGTCGTTGCTGTTCTGGTATTACTGGTATTCGGAGATGGCAACATGGGATCAGCAGGAAAGTCTGATAAGTATAAGAAGCTTTTCATGAACCTTCCTATAGGATTTGCACAGGCGAGGATAGTGAATGATCCTGTCAACGGAACAAACTACGAGATAGTAGACGCCAATGAGATATTTGGAGAGTATTTCAAGCTCGATGTGTCTGACTACAAGGACAAGATACTGAAGGAGAGCAAGATAGAGGTACTTCAGGATATCAATGCATGGTTCACAGCTTATAACAACTCCGGCACCAAAGAGGGAGATCTGATGGATGTTGAGATCACCATGGAGTCACTTCAGAAGGTGTTCAACACAGTTATGTATAAGTCAGAGGCTGATTACATCAACATGGTAGTCATAGATGTGACCAAGCAGAAGGAGACTGAGGAGAAGCTCAGCAAGGCCATCGTGGATGCGAATGCAGCATATAAGACACAGGCCGAGTTCCTTGCAAACATGAGCCACGAGATAAGAACACCTATCAATGGTATTCTCGGTATGCTCCAGCTCACACTTATGGCTGAGGATCTTCAGGCAGATTACAGAGATAACCTTATTACAGCTAAGAACTGTGCAGACACACTGCTCAGACTTATCAATGATATTCTTGATATAAGTAAGCTTGAGGCTGGTAAGTACAAGATCAAGGAAGAGACATTTGACATCAGGACTGCCATTGAGGACACAGTTGCTGCACAGGTTCCGATCGCAACCAACAAGGGACTGCAGCTCGACTGTTCATTTGGAAGCAATATTCCAAAGCTTGTTCGCGGTGATGGACAGAGAATCCAGCAGGTTCTCAACTGCCTGCTTTCAAATGCTATCAAGTTTACATCCGAGGGAAGCGTAAGAGTCAAGATCGCATCCATGGATGACGGGGACAACAAGATCAAGATCAGAATGGCTGTTGCAGATACCGGTATAGGTATCTCAGAGGCTAACATGAGCAAGCTGTTCATAAGATTCAGCCAGGTAGATGCATCAGATACAAGAAAGTACGGTGGTTCAGGTCTGGGACTTGTCATCACCAAGCAGATCGTTGAGCTGATGGGTGGTAACATCACAGTTCAGAGTAAGGAAGATATAGGTTCAACATTCATTGTTGAGATACCTCTCAAGGTTATCAAGGCTGCGGATGCGGCAGATGAGTTCCTCAAGGAGAAGGAGGAGCCGGCGGTATTCTCCATCAATGCACACAGCAAGGCAAGAATACTTGTAGCAGAGGATGAGCCGGTCAACCAGCAGGTTATCGGTAAGCTTCTCGGTATGGCAGGATTCTCATACGATATAGCTGAGAATGGCC
>CAVCCL010000270.1:0-2524 GCA_963600665.1 Bifidobacterium catenulatum
CTTAAGAGCTTTGACAATACAAAGGACGATATACTGAAGGCTGCGCCGAACCTGGTGCTTCTGGATATCAATATACCGGGGATAAATGGCAGGAATCTGGTGAAGGAGATACGAAAGGAATCTGATGTGCCTATCATTATGGTCACAAGCCGCACCTCCGAGATGGATGAGGTGCTGTCCATGAGTTACGGCGCAGACGATTACATAACAAAACCGTACAATCCAACGATACTCCTTCTCAGGATAGCTGCGGTGCTCAAGCGCATGGAGGGGAGCCAGAACACCGCGTCATACAGAGATGCGGAGGTGAACTTCAGCAAGGGAACGATCAGCAAGGGAGATCAGGAGATGGTTCTCACCAAGAATGAGATGATCATATTCCAGTTGCTGCTTGCCAACAGGGAAAAGATCGTGTCGAGGGATGAGATCATGACAGACCTGTGGGACAATGATGAGTTTGTAAATGACAATGCCCTTACGGTGAACATCAGCAGACTCAGAGGAAAACTGGCGGATCTCGGATATGATGATGCCATAGAGACAAGAAAGAAACAGGGATACAGGCTTGTGTGACAGGAGTAATAATTAGACATGAAATTTGGTGAGTATATAAAGGACAAACTTGGAATAATTGTGGGATATGCGGGATTTGTGGTATTCACATATCTGCTCATGAGGGCATTCCGCTCGCAGCTACAGATGAGAATTATGTTTGTCATAGTGGCTGTGATATTTGTCGTATCGGTTATCGCCTTCGATTATCTGAGAAAATATAAGTTCTACAGCAGTCTGGTCGGACATCTTGAGGAACTGGATCAGAAGTATCTTGTCCTCGACACTTTGGACGAGCCTGACTTCTACGAGGGAAAGCTGGTGTATTCAGCGATGTACGACATCAACAAGTCCATGACTGAGAATGTGAGAAAGTACAGGGACAGCGTCGAAGATTTCAAGGACTTTATAGAGCTCTGGGTTCACGAGATCAAGCTTCCGATAGCCAGTCTGGTGCTCATGTGCCACAACAACAGGGATGTGATCCCAAGAAAATACGAGGAGCAGGTTGCAAGGCTTGACGCATATGCGGATCAGGTCCTCTACTATGTGAGGGCGGAGCATGCATCGGCGGATTACAGATTTGCGGAGACAAATCTTAAGAGCGTCATCGGAAGGGTAGCTGTGAAGAATAAGGACATGCTGCTTGATGGTGGCATATCGCTGAATGTTCACGATGTGGAAGAGCGAGTTGTGACGGATTCAAAATGGCTTGAGTTTATGGTAAATCAGATCATGAGCAACAGCATCAAGTACATAGACCGCGGCCAGGAGAAGATCATAGAGATTTGGGCTGAATCAGTGAGTGACGGGATGGCTCTACACATAAGGGACAATGGAATAGGTATAACGGAGACTGATATTCCACTTGTGTGCAGGAAATCATTTACCGGGAAAAATGGGCGGAAGCATGCGAAATCCACAGGTATGGGCCTTTATATAATCGACAGCCTGTGCAGGCAGCTCGGACACAGACTTGAGATAAGATCAAAGGTGAATGAGTATACAGATGTGAGTATAGTATTTGGACATAATGATATGTACAAGATCGGGTGATATACCAAACGAGTTCTGTCACAGAGAGATGTTAGATTTCGAGAGAGTTCCCAAGGTTACAGAATTGTAATGTTAAGTAATAATGGAAAAAGGACAATTGCTTTCAAAATGTGTAAACTGCAAATGTATTGAGAGAGCAGTAATAAACAAACATTTAAGGAGGCATATCAATGGAAACAATATTAAAGATTGACAACATTGAGAAGTATTACGGAAACAAATCCAATATGACAAAGGCCATAGATGGAATATCATTTGACGTGGAGGCAGGAGAGTTTGTCGCTATCATGGGCGCATCCGGAAGTGGTAAGACCACACTGCTCAACTGCGTTTCCACTATAGATAAGGTTAGCAGCGGTCACATATATGTGGGTGGCAAGGATATCACAACACTCAAAGGCAACAAGCTCAATGAGTTCAGAAGAGAGGAGCTTGGATTTATATTCCAGGATTTCAATCTCCTTGACACACTCACAGCGTATGAGAATGTCGCACTGGCACTTTCCATACAGAATGTTCCTGCAAAGCAGATAGATGCAAAGGTAAGGGCTGTTGCAAAGGAGCTTGAGATCGAGAGCGTGCTGAAGAAGTATCCATACCAGATGTCAGGCGGTCAGAAGCAGAGAGTTGCATCTGCGAGAGCCATCATCACCAATCCAAAGCTTGTGCTTGCAGATGAGCCGACAGGAGCGCTGGATTCCAAGTCGGCAAAGCTGCTTCTGGAGAGATTTAAGCACCTGAATGAGGATCTCATGACAACGATACTCATGGTAACACACGATTCATTTACAGCAAGCTATGCAAAGAGGATACTCTTCATCAAGGACGGCAAGGTGTTCCACGAGCTCAGAAGAGGAGGAGATACCAGAAAAGAATTCTTCAACAAGATCATAGATGTCGTGACATTGCTTGGAGG
>CAVCCL010000271.1:0-7547 GCA_963600665.1 Bifidobacterium catenulatum
CGGATACTTCGAGGGTCAGGGGCTCTCAATTCAGGTAACTCTTGTATGTGCCGGTCTTGGAACACTGTTCTTCCACTTATGCACAAAGCTTAAGGTACCTGCTTTCCTTGGTTCTTCATTTGCATTTCTTGGAGGTTTCTCCACAGTTGCAAACCTTAAAACAGGCATATTCAAGGACATGACAATGGGCGAAAAGCTTCCTTATGCATGTGGCGGTATAGTTGTCGCAGGACTTCTGTATCTGATACTTGCACTTATCGTAAAGCTTGTCGGCGTGAAGCGTGTTATGAGATTCCTTCCACCTGTTGTTACCGGACCTATCATCATCTGCATCGGTCTGAGCCTTGCACCTTCAGCCATCTCAAATGCATCCAACAACTGGCTGCTTGCATTTATCGCACTGGCTGTTGTTATTGTTTTCAACATCTGGGGCAAGGGAATGTTCAAGATCATTCCTATACTTATGGGCGTTCTCATCTCATATGCAGTGGCACTCGTCCTTCACCTGTGCGGTGTGACCAATCCAGGTGGAACTGCTATTCTGGACTTCTCGACGGTTTCCGATGCAAGTGCACTTGGACTTCCACCTTTCCAGATCTGCAAGTTCAACATCACAGCTATACTTGTCATGGCTCCTATCGCCATTGCTTCCATGATGGAGCACATCGGTGATATCTGTGCCATATCAGCTACAGTTGACCAGAATTTCCTTGAGGATCCGGGTCTTCACAGAACACTTATCGGAGACGGTCTTGCAACATCATTGTCAGCCCTCTTCGGCGGTCCTGCAAATACAACCTACGGAGAGAACACTGGAGTTCTCGAGCTCAGCCGTGTACATGATCCAAGGGTTATCAGACTTGCTGCTTTATTTGCAGTCATCCTCGGTTTCATACCTAAGGTTGCTGCAGTCATCAGCTCCATGCCACTTGCCATCATCGGCGGCATAAGCTTCATCCTCTACGGAATGATCTCAGCCATCGGTGTAAGAAATGTGGTTGAGAACCACGTTGACTTCACAAAGTCAAGAAACCTTATCATCGCTGCCGTTATCATGGTTTGCGGTCTCGGTTTCACAGACGGACTTACATTCACTATAGCAGGCACAACCATCACTCTTACAGGACTTGCACTTGCCGCTATATTTGGTATTCTTCTGAATGCCATCCTTCCTGGCAATGATTACACATTTGGCGAGGACACAAAGGGTGACGTAAGCCGCGGACTTGGAATGAATCCTCAGAACTCTGATATTGAGGCATAATAATTATCTGTATATTATTTATTAGGAGGTTACACAATATGACAGATTACACAGTAATGACACATCCACTTATTCAGCATAAGATTTCAAAGCTCAGAGACAAGAACACCGGAACTGCTGAGTTCCGTGCACTCGTTGAAGAGATCGCCATGCTCATGGGATACGAAGCTTTAAAGGATCTTCCAACTGAGGAAGTATGCATAGAGACTCCTATCGAAGAGTGCATGACTCCAGTCATCGCAGGAAGAAACCTTGCGATCGTACCTATCCTCCGCGCAGGACTTGGAATGGTCAGCGGACTTCAGGCACTTGTTCCTACAGCTAAGATCGGACACATCGGTCTGTACAGAGATGAGGAGACACATGAGCCTCACGAATACTACTGCAAGCTTCCTGATCCTATCGACGAGAGACTTATAGTTGTCACAGACCCTATGCTTGCGACTGGCGGATCAGCAGTTGCTGCCGTTGATTTCATCAAGCAGCACGGCGGTAAGCACATCAAGTTCATGTCGATCATCGCTGCACCAGAGGGAATCGAGAGACTTCTCAAGGCCCATCCTGACATCCAGCTCTATGTTGGACATGTTGACCGTGAGCTGAACGAGAACGCTTACATCTGCCCAGGACTTGGCGATGCCGGCGACAGAATCTTTGGAACAAAGTAGGATTTTTTCAGACAGAATATTCATAATAGCTATATTCCGCCGCAGCCCAGCATATATGCTAGGCTACGGCGTTTTTCTACTTTTAGGTTTTCTTCTTTGTTTTTTCCTTTGACGGTTTTCTCATTTAGTGTTTTTCTCCTTTCGAGGATTTTCTCATTTCGTGAATTTTCTATTGTAAATATCCCAATTTTATCGCTTTTTATGTTTTTATCGGCAAAAAGATACAAACATTCTATTTCTTGTGTTCTTTTGCTCTTTTTTCTTCTTATTAGCGATAATTTTGTGTTCTTTTCTGTTGTGCCTACAACAGCAAGCTTCCCTTCCCAGCTTTTTCACACTTCTAACATTTTTATTAAGAATTCTTTTTCGATATCCATTTGCAGGTCTTTCATGTTATCATATAAGAACTGGAGGTCTTTTTTATGGAATCACAGAAGAGATATACGAAAAAACAGAGAACACTGGACATTATCGAGAGGCTGAAGAAGGAATATCCTGACACAGTATGCACCCTCGATACATCACACGCATGGCAGCTTCTTGTCAGTGTCCGCCTGGCGGCGCAGTGCACTGATGCAAGGGTAAATGTAGTGGTCCAGGATTTATTTGCAAAATATCCGGGAGTAAAAGAACTGGCCGCTGCCGATGTCAGTGACATCGAGGCCATTGTGCGACCTTGCGGACTGGGGAAGAGCAAGGCCAGAGATATTAGTGCATGTATGAATATGCTTGTGGATTCCTATGCTTGCCAGGTTCCTGACAGTCTTGATGAACTGCTTAAGCTGCCCGGTGTAGGCCGCAAGAGCGCAAACCTCATCATGGGTGATATCTATGGCAAACCTGCCATTGTAACAGATACCCACTGTATACGCCTTGTCAACCGAATGGGACTGGTTGACGGGATAAAGGATCCGAAGAAGGTTGAGATGGAACTGTGGAAGCTTGTACCTCCAAATGAGAGCAATGACTTCTGTCACAGGCTTGTGGATCACGGCAGAGCTGTGTGCACAGCGAGGACGAAGCCTCATTGTGATGCATGTTGTCTAAGCGACATATGCAAAAAGATCATTTGATATATCATAAAACGGAAAGGAGTTACTTATATGGAGTATATGGAGAATCTGACAGGATATGTTGAGAAACAGGCTTCTCTCTGTCAGCAGCATGATGGGATAGACAAAGAGCTCTATGCCAGATACGGAGTAAAAAGAGGACTGCGTGATGAGAATGGACAGGGAGTTCTGACCGGTCTCACCAATATATCACAGATCATAGCATTTAAGGATGTGGACGGACAGAAGGTTCCGTGTGACGGACAGTTGTTGTACAGAGGCTATGATGTACAGGATCTCGTAAAGGGCGGCAAAGGAAAACGCCATATATTTGAGGAGGCTGCTTATCTTCTGCTCTTTGGCGAACTGCCAACTGAAGCTCAGCTCACCGAATTCAGCAGTGTCATAGCAGAATCCATGAATCTACCTACCAACTTTACCCGTGATGTCATCATGAAGGCACCTAGTGTGGATATAATGAACTCCATGACAAGAAGTGTGCTGACTCTGGCTTCATACGATAACCAGGCTACCAACCTGGATATAGACAATGTCCTCAGACAGTGTATCGGTCTCATCGGAACATTTCCTATGATGGCTGTATACGGCTATCACGCATACAACCACTATGAGAATGACGGAAGTATGTACATCCACAGACCTGACAAGGACGCTTCCGTGGCTGAGAACTTCCTCAGGATGCTCAGACCTGACATGAAGTACACAGAGCTTGAGGCAAGAGTTCTTGACATCGCACTTCTGCTTCACATGGAGCACGGCGGTGGTAACAATTCCACATTTACAACAAGAGTTGTAACGTCATCCGGCTCCGACACATACTCTGCCATTGCCGCTGCCCTCTCATCTCTCAAGGGAAGGAAGCACGGCGGTGCCAACCTGCAGGTTATGAACATGATGGACGATATCAAGGAGCACATAAAGGATTACCACGACGAGGAGGCCATAGAGGCATATCTGGACAAGCTTCTTAACAAGCAGGCCTACGACCACAAGGGACTCATCTATGGTATGGGACATGCGGTTTACTCACTGTCAGATCCACGTGAGAAAGTCTTCAAAGCATTTGTGGAACAGCTTGCCGCTGCAAAGGGCAGAGACGAAGATATGGCTCTGTACAACAACATTGAGAAGATCGCGCCAAAGCTCATCGCCAAGGAGCGCAAGATATACAAGGGTGTCAGCCCTAACGTGGACTTCTACAGCGGATTCGTATATGAGATGCTTGGAATTCCTAGAGAATTATACACACCACTCTTTGCTGTGGCTCGTATAGTTGGATGGAGTGCTCACAGAATCGAGGAGCTTGTCACGACAGACAAGATCATCAGACCGGCTTACAAGAGTCTGGTTGAGTATAGAGAATATGTAGACAGAGACGCCAGATAATCAATGTGTTTTAATAGTCCAATATGATTTATACGGATTGCGATACCATTTTTAGAAAAAGCCCTGTCAGACTTAACATTCATATGTAGCCATAATAGGAGATCCATATGAATGTTAAGCTCGACAGGGCTTTATGTTTTTCCTGTTTTCTTTTTGTATCCCCACTTCAATTCATATCCCAATGAAAATATCCGGGATACACATCACAGACAATTATTTGTTCTTCTCAATGAAATCAAGCAGATCATACTTGGATATCGCTCCGACACTTCTCGACACCTCAACACCATTCTTGTAAAGTATCAATGTAGGAACACTGAACACCTTATTGGCAGCCGCAAGTCCGGGATTCTCATCCACATCCACACTGAAGAAGTCCACTTCACCATTCAGTTCATCTGCAACCGTGTGAAATACAGGTGCCATCATCTTGCATGGTCCGCACCATGTTGCTGAGAAATCCGCAACAGCCACACCGCATGCCTTTATATCTTCAAAATTATCGCCTTTTACCGTTTTTACCATACTGATCATCCTCCATTCTATTGTGGTGAACACACGCATCATGCTGTGCCACACACATCTGTATATTTTCATTTCATAAACATTCCAGATAATATCTGCTAATATTCTGCCCTTATGTTCAGCTATCTACTCATGTTTTATACGTACATTTTGTCATATCCTGTCGGCCCGGTCAACAATTCTTACAGATTATTTTTATTATTAAAAACAATATTAAACGACAAAAATGCCCTCCTCACTGATGTTCCAAAATCTCAGACATACATCCCAGTGAAGAGGGCAGCTTTATTTTATATTCTATATGATTCTATGCTTCGATCATCAATATAATTCTATGCTCCGATCATCAATCCAGCAGCTTCTTCATACTGTCGAGACTTATGAGAAGCGTCGATGAATTGTGAAGCAGTGCTGATGTGGTTGGCTGGATAACTCCCATCACGCCCAGAATGATAAGTCCCGTGTTGATGGTCACTATCTTGCGATAGTTCCTGTTGATCCTGCTCATCAGCTTATTACTGAGTTCCTTAAGTGTTACGAGCTCGTACAGATTGTCTGCACTGACAGTTATATCTGCGATCTCTCTGGCGATCTCTGCGCCATCACTTACGGCAATTCCCGCATCGGATGCAGAAAGTGCTGGCGAATCATTGATTCCATCGCCCACCATGATGACCTTACGGCCTGCAGCCTTCTCGGCCTCGACAAATTTTGCCTTGTCCTCAGGAAGGACCTCTGAGTAATACTCATCCACTCCAACCTGCTCTGCAATAGCCTTGGCTGTTCTGTCACTGTCTCCTGTCATCATGACAACCTTCTTGATACCCAGCTCCTTGAGCTTTGCAACAACCTCAGCCGACTCAGGTCTGACCGGATCCTTGATGGATATGACTGCTGCCAGCTTGCCATCAATTCCCATGAACAGATGTGAATGTGCCTTGGACAATGACTCATAAAGTTCTATCTTATCCTCAGGTATCACACAGCCCTCATCCTCAAATACAAAATGATAGCTTCCTATGATAACCTTCTTGCCTTCTATGCTTGACGAAATACCGTGAGCCACAACGTACTCAACCTTGGAATGCATCTCCTCATGCTCCAGTCCCTTGGCTGCTGCTCCTGCCACAACCGCTCTTGCCATGGAATGAGGGAAATGCTCCTCCAGACATGCAGCTATCCTGAGCAGTTCATCAGGATCTCTTCCGTCAAATGACACGACGCGTACAAGCGTAGGTGATGCCTTTGTAAGGGTTCCTGTCTTGTCAAATACTATCGTATCAGCATCAGCTACAGCCTCCAGGAATTTGCCTCCCTTGACTGTGAGGTGATGCTTGTTAGCCTCCTGTATAGCAGACAATACCGCTATAGGCATGGACATCTTCAGTGCACATGAATAGTCGACCATGAGCACCGCAAGTGTCTTGGTGATATTCCTTGTGAGAAGGTATGTGAGGATAGTTCCACCGAGAGTCCATGGTACAAGACCATCTGCAAGATGCTCTGCCTTGCTCTCAAGTCCTGACTTGAGCTTCTCAGACTCCTCTATCATCGCAACAACTTTATCATATCTGCTGGTCTTGCCAGTCTTTACAACTCTGACTACCAGCTCACCTTCCTCAACAACTGTACCTGCATATACACTGTCTCCGTGTCCCTTGTGAACAGGTACTGACTCTCCGGTGAGGGATGCCTGATTGACCATGCCCTCGCCCTGATCCACAACACCGTCAAATGGAATGACATTGCCCATATGAACCACTACCAGATCATCCTTTGCGATCTTCGCACTGTCCATAAGTACATCACAGTCATCCACACGCACCCATACCTTATTGATATTGAGTGACATGCTTCTTGCCAGTCCATCCACTGACTTCTTATGTGTCCACTCCTCAAGGATCTCACCGATCTCCAGAAGGAACATGACTGATCCCGCTGTCGCAAAATCATTTGTCAGAATGGATGCTGTTATGGCCGTTGCATCGAGAACCGGTACCTCAAGCTTCCTGTTCGCAAGGCACTTAAGTCCCTTGCCTATATACTTGAGAGCCTTGACGGATGTCAGACAGTACCGAAGCGGCATTGGGATGATCCATTTCTTGGTCATGTACCAGGCAGTCTTCCAGAAAAGCTTGTCCTCATACTGTCTGTTCATAATTCTGCCGGATGTCTCTGTGAGATCCGCCGGAACCTCCACCCTGTCATATCCAAACTGCCTCAGCGCATCTATCACCGCTGCACGGTCACCATCATATATGATGATCGCGTCACAGGTTCTGTCGTGCACCTTGACCTCTTCAACTGCCTCGCAATTCTCCAGATAATACTGAAGTATGTCGGCCTGTGCAATGGTCGTGCGGCTCTGTGCCATGTGTATACGCAGACGATTCTTTGTTTCATTTAAAATAGAAAACTTCAAGATCTTCGCCTCTTTCTTATGTTTTGTCTTATACTGATTACTCTTCTACAGTCTCTGCTGTCTCAGCGCTCTCAGCCTCTGTGCACTCAGCATCCTCAAAGTCTGCCTCTGCTGCCTTCTGTGCTCTTGCCTCGTTGATATCCTTTGCTCCTGCGTAGATATCTCCACAGTTCTCCTGGATAGTATTTGCAGTCTTCATGACACAGTCC
>CAVCCL010000272.1:0-2111 GCA_963600665.1 Bifidobacterium catenulatum
TATCTTCACTCACTGATAATCTTCCTGCTGCACAGATATGTTATAAGGAAATATCCACCATATATAAACACCACGATCGCCGCTGTGATTCCGATAGCACCTGCAATATCATACGCTCCCATGGTATCAAGTATCTGCTTGCTGACCATCATTCCAAATACAGAATGGACTATGGCAAGGGCAAGTGGGAATATAAAGAACAGTCCCATCTGTGAGAAAAGTGCCTTGTTGATCATGTGCTGATCCACGCCAAGCTTTCTGAGCATCTTGTATCTCTCTATATTGTCTGTGCTCTCTGAGAGCTCCTTGAGTGCAAGGATGGCTGCTCCAGATATAAGGAATATGAGTCCGATATACATACCTATAAATGATGCTATCGCTCCGACTCCCACGCTGGCTGCTTTCACGCTGTCCTTGGTATTTACTGTGATAAGTCCGCCGAGTTCATCCTTCTTTGATACATTCCTTATGATCGTATCACTATCCTGTATGGCATCCCTGTCCTGATCGGCATACTTTCCGATGAAATACTCTTTTGCGAACTGTGCACCTTCAATGGCTGAATCCGGCACGATAAACAAACCTGTATTGACCGGCTGTGTGGCAAGCTCTATATCTCCGTCTATACAATACGAGATAACCGGTTTAAGCTTGTTGCCATATACCTCTATCTCTTTTCCTTCCTGAAGTCTCTCATCACGGATCTTAACGAATATTCTATAATTTGCCAGGATGGCATACTCATCATCGGCAAGCTGGAGCTCAGCATTGTCATAAAGCTTTGCAATCTTGTTGTAGTCGGACTGTGATATGATCTCCTCTGTTCCATCAAATCCAGACCAAGCGTTTACATCGATTCCAAGAGAATCAATCAGTGCCTCATCTCCCAGATAGTTTCTGATTGTGAGTGTAGGACATGTATACGTGTGTACGTCAACATAATCTGAAAAGTATGATCCGAGATCTATATTATTTTCACTATATACGTCCTCTATGCTCTTTCCATCAGTAACTTCAAGTTTCTTCAAAAGATCCTTTGTCTCGCTGTCATTACCCATCTCGTCTTCATCATAATAGATTGAATCACTGCTCTGTGTCTTGGATATACACACATCAGCTCTTGCATATTTCGCAATGCCCTCATTTAATGAATTCTTTACTGCAAGTGCTGATGAAAGCACACATATTGTCACAAAAAGCATAAGGCAGATTAATGATATTGAAAGTACATTTGTGTTGACGCGGCTGTTCATCTGTCTCACGACAAATGAGTTGAGTCCCTTATAGTACACATTCTTCATGGATGACACGATCCTGAAGAGCATTCCGGATAGTGACCAGAAGAAAAGTACAGTTGCAACGCCTCCGATCACGATCCACTTATACAGATCGTTCATATACATATCATTTATGTCTGCAGTTACCGCATGATAAGCGTATCCAAGTGCTACAACTGATATCACGAACACGATAACTGATACCCATGGATTCTTGATCTTAACGTTCTCAGACTTTCTTCCATTCTGGAAAAGGTCGATGAGCTTACATTTGCTGATGATAAATGTGTTGAAGATTATGACCACCACATATATGATCGCAAAATACAGACATGTCTTGGCAAATGCGCTGCCTGAGAACACAAAGCTGAATGACGACATATCAGCATCGAACATATTTGCAACAAGTACACTCGTGAGCTGTGAGATTCCTATTCCGGCAAGAAGTCCTACCACAAGTGATACAAGTCCGATGATGAGTGTCTCGATGAAAAGCATTGTGGACACTTTACGTTTTCCCATTCCGAGAATGAGGTACAGACCAAATTCCTTATTACGTCTCTTCATCAGGAATCGGCTTGCATATATGATGAGAAAACCGAGCACAAATGCGATGAATACGCTGACACCTGCGATCATCTTGCTCATGAGCTGTACTACCTCTCTGGTGTCAGCCGATATCTGAAGCATCGCAGTCTGGGTCTCTATGGCATTGAATACATAGAAGATCGCGACGCCGAGTACCAGTGTGAAGAAATATATGGCATAGTCCTTTATACTCTTCTTCATATTTGATGCGGAAAGCTTAAAGAGCGTCATTCAGATCACCTCCAA
>CAVCCL010000273.1:0-8939 GCA_963600665.1 Bifidobacterium catenulatum
CTCATTGATCGAGTAATCGTCCTTCGATGCCTTCTGTGACAATACACCCGCCGGTTTATTGACTATAAGTATGTTGTGGTCGTGATATATGATCTCCGGTTTAAACCTGTTTCCACCTGTGGAAGCACCGGCTCTCACACTGTCATCCCTGAATGAATCTATGGTCTCATCCGACAGATAGAGCTGTATCACATCCCCAACATACACGATCTCATTACCAACCGCCTTACCATTATTAAGTTTAATGTTTTTCTTTCTTATCATCCTGTAGACGAAGCTTGAAGGAGCCTTGTTAAGGTACTTCATGACCAGCTTGTTGAGTCTCTGGCCGGCCTCGTTCTTTGAAATAACTATCTCTCTCATTTTTGTCTATATTCCCAGCTCATATAATCTGTTTCTGATCTTCTCATCGGCACCGACAAATTCATCTGAAGGTGCTTTGATCTTCTCGGCCTTTGCCACAAAACCATCAATGTCTGTGGCTATGATCACAACATATTTTTTCTGGTCTGCCAGAGCCTCTGTAATGATCTTCTTGAGCGCTGCCTCATCAGGTATCTTTTTGCCATATCCACCATTGTAGTAAAACAACATTCTGCCATCTCTTATGACCGCAGCAGGGAAATACACTATTCCCTCGTACCTGCTTATCGACACATCATATACAAGTGACTGATCCCCAAAGTATGATAACTTCTCAATTTTAGCGTACTCATCCTTCGTGAGTTCCTTGAACCCTGCACACATTATGTATGCCACAAGCTGTTTTGCAAGCGGCAGGGCGACGAGTATCGGTATGACTATAAATACCGTCTTTCTTGTGTCAAACATAGCCACAGTAAAGAATACTCCGGCTATAACAAACAATCCAAGTACAATGATACTTATAAGAACATTCCTCTTATGCCTGTTCATGTATCCGTGTTGTCCTTTTTCCATATCATCCTCCATTTATCTCTGGTCAGGCTGTAGAGCTATGTCTGCCTGCAGCCCATATATCTACTTCATAAATCTGATCAGCAAACTGTGAGGCAGGTATTTGCTCACAAGTCTGAACGCCTTCATGAGCGGTGAATAAACTGATATATCACTCATGTAATATGCGTCAAATAATGCCTTTTTTACAACCTTGACAGGATCTGCCCTGAGCACCATCTTGTAAGGCTTTGACTTGGTATACTTCTGGGCAACGTCAAAGAACTCTGTCTTGACAGGTCCCGGACATACAGCCGTAACTGTGATTCCCCTGCCTGCAAGCTCTCTGTTCAGCGCCCTTGAAAAACTTAAAACCATCGACTTTGATGCCGCATATATGGCAAATGATGGCTGAGGCAGGAACGCCGCTGACGAAGCAAGATTGATTATATTTGATGGGCCTGCCATATATGGCAATGAAATATGGGTTATGGCTGCCAGCGCCTTGCAGTTGAGGTCGAGCATTCCCGTAACATCGTCCACTGTCATATTCTCAAAATGTCCCGCTATTCCATATCCTGCCGCATTGACCAGAACCCTTATTGACGGATCCTGTCTCTCGAGAAGATTTCTGTAGAACTTGATATCTGCTTCCTTTGTGAGGTCAAGTGCAAGTATCCTGACAAGCTTTCCGCTGACCGCATTTATCTCGGCCTTTACCTCTGCAAGCCTGTCCTTTCTTCTTGCGATAAGCCATATCTCGTCGACAGTTCTGTATTTCTGTGCTATCTGAAGTGCAAATTCTCTTCCAATCCCTGAAGATGCTCCTGTGATTATAGCTACCTTTCTCATGACATCATCCTCCATCCCGATAAATATTTGTTTTTTAATACTCCTCTGTTGTTCTTGGCCCATCCAAGCGGATATCCATCCACACAGACAAGCACATACCCATTCTCTATATCCTGATCATCTTCCAGCTCGACGGTCTCTCCCTTTAAATACTTTATGACCCTTATGTCATCCGCTGAAAAACTCACAACATTGTCAAACTGATCTGATCTGAGATGCATTGCAAGTGACTGACTCGGTTCAAATCTGTTCTTCTTGACCTCACCGAGGAACAGTCCATGCCTCAAAAGCCTGAGTCCCTTAACATCAGGCATTCCCTCTGCTATATAATAAAGTCTTCCCTTATTTTCCTCTATCCTGTCTGTCTTTATACCCGCAGCCCCAGATACATGCTTTATAAATGCGATGAAATCATCATCCGGCCTGTACGGCTTGAACGAATAAGTTGAGTTTCCTCTATATGAGTCATCCTGATCTTTTTCAAACAGAGCTATGAAATGACCTTCGCCCTTCAGGTGATGAGGCCACAGTCTTGCACACTTCACAAGCTCAGGATTGCCGGTCTCTCCCCAGGCCGGGTTGCCGTCATCAAATTTCTCATATTTAGGGAAATCTATAAGATGCATACTGTCATCTATCGACAGAAGATACTCCACCGACCTCTCATCCTCCTCAGGAGAGAATGTACATGTGGAATAAAGCAGCTTTCCGCCCGGCTTCAGCATCTTACATGCCTCGTTGAGTATTCCTCTCTGCAGTCCGGCAAAAAGTTCAGTTCCGTTGTTCTCCCATGCAGTCATCATGGATGAGGATTTTCTGAACATGCCCTCTCCGGAACACGGTGCATCTATAAGTATCTTGTCAAATGTACCCTCAAATGCCTTTGACAGATTATTTGGAGGTTCACTTACCACACACATGTTTCCTATTCCGAAAAGTTCCAGGTTCTTCAGAAGCGCCTTGGCTCTCGAGTTGCTTATATCATTGGATATAAGTATTCCCGTGCCGTTAAGCTTCGCCGCAAGCTCAGTGGATTTGCCTCCCGGTGCCGCGCATATATCAAGTACCACATCTCCATCCTCTATATCCAGAACGCTGGCAGGTGTCATGGCACTTGGCTCCTGTATATAATAAAGCCCCGCATAATAGTATGGATGCTTGGACGGCGTATACTTCCTGTGATCATAGTAAAAACCATTCTTAGTCCACGGCACAGGCTCCAGCTCGAAAGGACTTATCTTCAGAAAGTCCTCCACGGATATCTTGGATGTGTTCACCCTGATTCCATGATACATATCACTGTCAAAACACTTTATATAATCCTCGTATTCATCGCCAAGCTGTGTTCTGATCCTCTCGTCAAATGCCTTTGGTAAAGCCATAACAAACTCCTTTATCTTACGCTCTGGGCCTTGTAACCCTCAGCTATTATGTCAAGCTGCTTTGCAAAATTCTCAAGCAGCTCCATATCATCCTTCTTATATATAGAATAAAACTCATCCTGAATCTTCTGGATCTCTCTTGGATTTCCCACCTTGTACAGGTTCTGGATATTCACAATGATCTCCGAAACTATATTCGCCTTGATATTGAACGAATTCTGTGCATCCATGATCTCCCCGCGCACATACGACATCTCCCTGTCAAGTGCAACGGTGGCATCCGCAGCATTCTTGAGCTTCGCCCTTATGTCCTCTGGAATTCCCTTCCTGTACTTGTACTGCAATGAATGTTCTATGGTCGCCCAGAAGTTCATGGCCATGGTCCTTATCTGTATCTCCGCCTGTATGGTGGTGCATCCATTTACCGTGTATACATCGTAATCCAGTATGATGTGATAACTCTGATATCCGCTGGCCTTGGCATTTGCTATATAGTCCTTCTCCTCGCGGATCCTCATGTCCTGTCTGCCACGTATGATCTCAACCACCTTGCTGATATCCTCGGTGAACTGGCACATGATCCTGATTCCGGCTATGTCATCCATCTCCTCAACGATCCGGTCCATAGGAATATTCTTCTTCTGAAGCTTATCGATAATACTGGAGACCGTTTTCACCCTTCCGGTCACACTCTCTATAGGTGAGTACTTTCCCATACTCTTGTACTGCATTATTATGTGGTTGAACTTCACGAGAAGCTCATCAACCGCCTGCTCGTAAGGAGACAGTATCTCCTTCCAAAGCTGAATCTCCATATAAAATAACTCCTCCCAATACAAATACTACTGTGACACTCTTGTGCTCAGGAATGTATACTCCTTCTGTCCTTTCTCATAATCCGGATACTCGGACACAAGCTGTCCCGCTATCTCATAAGCCTTATCATAATCCTCGTTCTTCTCATAATATGTTATCTCAAGCATCAGGAGCTCTTTTCTGTATATCTTATCTCCACTGTCAAGTCCATTTGTAATATATGCGATCGCAGACTCCATATCACCGTTATTCAGATAATATGAACCGTACATGGCATATACATACGAGTTGAATCCAAATGTCTGGACATATTTTTCATAGCTCTCAAACATCTTATCGGACTCATCAGTAACTGCGTAGCATGTTCCTATGTACATATAAAGCTCCGGATATGTCTCCGCCTGCTTCAGAAGCACATCGAGAGCGCCGCCATAATTTCCCTGTGAGAAATCACTGAGTGCAGTTGCCAGTTCCTTCAGATCTTTTACATTAGAGCCGGTAAATGAATCCTGTATCAATTCGTTGTATGTATTTGCAGCCTCTGTGTACTGCGCGCTCTTGAGATATGCATCAGCCAGATACAGCTTTATATTCTGATCCTTCTTCTTAGAAAACAACTGATTCTCTGCCAGGGCATTGTCAAATGAATCTATTGCCTCCTGATACGAACCTGATTTGTAGTATTTCACTCCCTGATCATATAATTCATCCTTCTGTGACACTATTGCTGATATGGCGTATGAGATCAGCAGTACAGCCACACACGCAAGTATCACCAATGCAAAAATAAGTTTATAGTTGATCTTTCTTCTCTCTTTAAATATGCTGCGTTTACGTCTAGACATATGTTATCTCCTTTGAATCACAGTATTTTTTAATACACGGCATAGCTACCGCAGTTTATACATCATTTTATATTAGCACAATCTAACAATAATATAAAGTAAAAAAGCGGCTTTACTGATTTTCATCAGCAAAACCGCTTTCAATTCTTCTATAAATACAATATCTGACGCCGACAGGTCTGGCAGATTAGTGATGGAACAATCTGATTCCAGTAAATACCATGACCATATCGTACTTGTCAGCACACTCGATAACAAGATCGTCACGAACTGATCCGCCCGGCTGTGCAATGTACTTGACACCGCTCTTGTGAGCTCTCTCGATATTGTCTGAGAATGGGAAGAATGCGTCTGATCCAAGGACAACATCTGTGTTCTGTGCAAGCCATGCCTTCTTCTGATCTGCTGTGAACACCTCAGGCTTAACCTTGAATCTCTTCTGCCACTCGCCCTCTCTGAGGACATCCTCATACTCATCGCCCATGTATACGTCGATGGCATTGTCTCTGTCGGCTCTTCCAAGTCCGTCAACAAACTGAAGTCCCATAACCTGTGGTGACTGACGAAGGAACCAGTTGTCTGCCTTCTGTCCTGCAAGTCTTGTACAGTGGATTCTTGACTGCTGTCCGGCTCCGATACCTATAGCCTGTCCACCCTTTACATAGCAGACTGAGTTGGACTGTGTATACTTGAGTGTGATGAGCGCAATCTTCATATCGATCTCAGCCTGCTCTGGAAGATCCTTGTTCTCTGTAACGAAGTTTGACAGAAGATCCTTGTCGATCTTGAGCTCATTTCTTCCCTGCTCAAATGTCACACCGTATACCTGCTTTCTCTCGATCTCAGCAGGAACATAGTTCTCATCTATCTGGATGATGTTGTAATTTCCCTTCTTCTTTGCAAGGAGAAGCTCCATAGCCTCATCTGTGTATCCAGGAGCGATAACACCATCTGATACCTCTCTCTTGATAAGACGTGCTGTATCTGCGTCACATACATCTGAAAGTGCGATGAAATCGCCAAATGATGACATTCTGTCAGCGCCTCTTGCCCTTGCGTATGCACATGCAAGTGGTGAGAGCTCTCCGAGGTCATCTACCCAATAGATCTTTGCAAGTGTGTCGGTGAGTGGAAGTCCAACTGCAGCGCCTGCAGGTGAAACATGCTTGAATGACGTTGCTGCTGGAAGTCCTGTTGCCGCCTTAAGCTCCTTTACAAGCTGCCATCCGTTGAATGCATCAAGGAAGTTGATGTATCCAGGCTTGCCATTTAAAACCTTAACAGGAAGATCACTGCCATCCTCCATATATATTCTTGATGGCTTCTGATTTGGGTTACAACCGTACTTTAACTGAATCTCGTTCATGATCAAATATCTCCTTTTTATTTATAATATCCTAATTCCATATGTCGAATATAATTTATATCCGGCGCACATCTTGCGTCTGTGTACTTGAATTGCCTACTTATTTTTATTCACGATCTTTGTCTCGTACTCGCCTGTTGCGATGTCGATATATCTGACAAACAATGACACCTTATTGTCCTCGTTGAGGCTGTTCCATACCTTGTCTGTGAACTCGTCGATATCTCCGGATATCTTAACCCACTTTGGCTCACCCTCAAAGCTTGGGAGTGGATTGCCGTCATGCATATATGTGTGAATGAAATGTCCCTCACCGGCTACAGGGTTCTCGTATGAGAATGTGTATCTGTTGTTGGCAGCAGGGTTGCCGTTGTTGCTCTTAAGTATGGACATTGAATAGTCGAACACACCATTCTTTATGTGCATAACACCTGAGATTCTAGGTGTGTAGTTAGGGCCGTCCGGCTCAAACTGTCTGCTTCTGAGTGACTGCTCAAATGTGAGTTCATCGTCAAGTCCATCGTATATGGTGTCTGTCTGATCACCATTTGTAACTATAGTCTTGTTGCCAAGAACTCTTACAGGTGCATAGATGATAAGGCTTGGATCCTCAAGCTTTGATGGATCAAACGCCTCTGTTCTGATTCCTTCGCCCTCTGTCACAAATACTCTGTTACGGCTGTTTGAGCTTCTTCCCATGATGAAATAAGCTGTCACTGCCTTCTTGCCATCCTCGGACACACCGATCACGATTCCGCGTCCCGGATATGCATTTTCGCTAAGTTCCTTCTCAAGTGATAACATTTCCATTTTCTGTTGTACCTCCATGTGTTTTCTCGTACCTGTGAGCTGATGTTATGCTGCAAAGCATCCTAAAAAAGAAAGCCGGCCACCTGCGCACACAAATACATGTCTTGATATATTTGCTTGCCCAGGCGGTCGGCTTGTCTTAACAGTACACTCCCTGTAGGTAATTCCTACCAGCCATCGGCTGTCTCCGCCAGTCGTGTACCAACATGCCTTTATAATATAGTAAATTCTTTCTTATTTCAAGTGTTATCTCACATAAAAAGGTGCGCCGTCATCACAGACAGCGCACCCCATATATATTACTACAACTATTATTTAATCTAGAGCTTGTGACTACATCCGCCATGACAGTTCGAACAGTCGCCACCACATATGTGTTTGCCCTTTTTTCTATCCTTTACCATACCTCTGACAATGAAGAACACCATCAGAACGATTATGGCTGCCACAATGATTGTACCAAGATACTCTGACATAAGTCACCACTCCTTTTATATATTTTCCTCTATATCTTATATTAAGCGTTGAGGAACTCCTTGCTTGTCTTTACCTTCTTGTTTGGATCCGGACGGAACAGCATGAAGAAGAACAGAACAACAAGTGCAATTGCTACTACTGACCATACACCGAATGTACAAGCTCCTGTGAAGAGACCTGCGATTCTGTATACAACAAGTGCTACAAGGTAAGCAAATCCACACTGATATCCGATTGCGAACCAGAACCACTTAGCACTGTTCATCTCTCTCTTGATAGCACCCATAGCTGCGAAACATGGTGCGCAGAGAAGGTTGAATACAAGGAATGAGAATCCGCTTGCTGTTGTGAATGCGCCTGCAAGTGCCTGGTAAACTGTACCATCTCCACCACCGTAGAGGATACCCATTGTACCAACGATGTTCTCCTTTGCAACAAGACCTGTGATAGATGCTACAGTTGCCTGCCAGTTACCCCATCCCTGTGGAACGAAGATCCAAGCGATCGCATTACCGATCTTTGCAAGGATACTGTAATCAATCTGGCTCTCATCAAGCATCTGGAATGAACCATCAACAAATCCAAAGTATGTTGTGAACCATACAGCGATTGTTGAAAGTGTGATTATTGTACCAGCCTTCTTGATGAATGACCAACCACGCTCCCACATACTTCTGAGTACAGAACCAACTGTTGGGATATGGTATGGTGGAAGCTCCATAACGAATGGTGATGGATCTCCAGCAAACATCTTTGTCTTCTTAAGAATAATACCTGAGCATATAATTGCTGCAATACCGATGAAGTAAGCGCTTGTTGCAACTATTGATGATCCACCGAATATAGCACCGGCGATCATGGCAATAAATGGAACCTTAGCACCACATGGTATAAATGTTGTTGTCATGACTGTCATACGACGGTCCTTCTCATTCTCGATTGTACGTGAAGCCATGATACCTGGAACACCACAACCTGTACCTACAAGGATAGGAATAAATGACTTTCCTGAGAGACCGAACTTTCTGAAGATACGGTCCATGATGAAGGCGATACGTGCCATATATCCACAGTACTCAAGGATTGCAAGTAAGATGAACAGTACGAGCATCTGAGGTACGAAACCAAGTACCGCACCAACACCGGCTACAATACCATCGATGATAAGTCCGTGTAACCAGTCTGCACATCCGATCTTGTCAAGTCCTGTAGAGATGAGATCTGGAATTGAAGGAACAAATACGCCGTAATCAGCAGGATCAATCTCTGCCATCTGTGTCTCGTTGAAGTAATCAACGGCATCAAGATATGACATTGCGTTTGTTGTCTCTTCGTCAGCATTTGCTGGAACCTCTGAGTAGTAAACATCGATATCGTATGTATCGAGAGTCTCCTCATCCTCCATCTCGTACTTAACGCTTGCCTCTGTGTTTGTGTTTGCTGCGATAGCTGCCTTTGTGGCATCTACATCAACTG
>CAVCCL010000274.1:0-3266 GCA_963600665.1 Bifidobacterium catenulatum
CAATCCGCAGGCGGACAAGCTGGTTGTTATCAGCAGGGCGCTTGATATGTCATTGGCAGATCTGCTTGGAGAAGATGGGGATGAGAACAGCAGCGTCGATTACAGTGCTGATGAGAAATATCTCATTGAGTGTTATCGCAGATCGGATAACCATGTGAGAAAGCATATGCTCAGATATATGGAGCTTATTGACAAGACAGAGACAAAAGAGACTAGGACACCACAGAGAAATGTTGCCGTTATACAGGATGTGGATGGGAATAATATTGTGTTTATCAATGATATTATTTTTAAGGGAAAACGTTCTATAACATGGCCCGATGTTGAGGAATATCTGCGCCAGTATGTGGGAGAGTTCTATTCTATAGCAGAGACTGGAGATATAGTTTATATCGGTACTGATTTGCCAGACGAATATGCAGGATCTAATTACACAAAACATATTAAAGGGACAGTGGCAAAAGCAAAGGCAAATGCGGCTCAGGCGATTCCGGAGATCATTGAAATAGCAACATCCAAAACAGTGGAAGAAAATAAAAAAGAAAAACATAGCCGTAATGCTAAAAATGGATGGTATAGATATGATACCAGATTTGCGTTACCGGTTTACGATGAAAGTGGTGAGGTTGAGCGGTACAATGTGTTTAGTGCAAGATTATTGATCAGACATGCCGCTTCCGGGAAAATGTATCTGTACGATGTTTTAGAAATAAAAAAAGAAACGAGCAAGTCATGTCAGGCATAAACCCTACCCAGTAGAAAACCCATTTCTTAATGGAATAAGAATAAATCATGCTACAGGAAAAGTCAACAGTTATATTGCGGAAAGGACATAGATTGGATTTACAGGAGACATTAAAACACTATTTTGGATATGACAGTCTGAGATCAGGACAGCAGGAGCTTATAGATGGAATACTTGCAGGCAGGGATGTACTTGGGATCATGCCAACCGGAGCCGGTAAGTCGCTTTGTTATCAACTGCCGGCTTTGATGATGGGAGCCGCCGGGAGGGGAGTGACGATAGTCATCTCACCGCTAATATCACTTATGGTAGATCAGGTTAAGGCGCTGAATCAGGCGGGAGTTCACGCTGCGTATATCAATAGTACATTGACAGAAGGACAGATAAGAAAAGCTTTGGAATATGCCGCACAGGGCAGATATACACTCATGTATGTTACCCCGGAGAGACTTGGCACTGCGCAGTTTCTGGATTTTGCCTGCAAAGCGAGCATTGCAATGGTGACTGTTGATGAGGCCCATTGCATATCCCAGTGGGGACAGGATTTCAGACCAAGCTATCTGGAAATAGCGGATTTTATAGATAAGCTGCCAGTGCGCCCTGTTGTGAGTGCGTTTACCGCTACAGCAACAGATATAGTAAGGCGGGATATCGTCCAGAATCTTAGACTTGAATCTCCTGTCACGGTTGTCACGGGATTTGACAGACCGAATCTGTTTTTCAAGGTTGTGAACAGGAAAGGTGGGCGTGAGACGGACAACAGTGTATTGAACTATGTCAAGAGGCATGAGGGAGAGAGCGGGATCATATATTGTGCCACCAAGAAAAATGTGGAGAAGGTACACGAACTGTTGACGGCACATGGAATATCTGCAGGCCGGTATCATGCCGGATTATCGATGGAGGAGCGCAAGAGGAGTCAGGAGGATTTTACATATGACAGGCTCAGTGTGATGGTGGCGACAAATGCATTTGGCATGGGTATCGATAAGTCAAATGTGAGGTATGTGCTTCATTATAATATGCCGCAGAGCCTTGAGTATTACTATCAGGAGGCTGGAAGAGCCGGACGTGATGGTGAGGAAGCAGAGTGTGTACTGTTTTTCTCAAAGCAGGATATCATGATAAACAAACGTTTATTGGAACATAAAGTTAGTTCGGCAAATGTGTATATAAACGATGATGAGCTGCGGGCAAATGACCAGCGGAAGCTGAATCAAATGATACGTTATTGTGAAACGGATCAGTGCCTGAGACAGTATATACTGAGGTATTTTGGAGATGAAAGTCCTTGCGCATGCGACAAATGCAGTAATTGTGTTGTGACTGAGGAAGAGACGGAACAGTCATACATAACAGACAAACGTGCTGTGAAAAAGATGGCGGTGATGGCTGATCTGACAGATGAGGGAATGGAACTGTTTGAACTTCTCCGGGCTGGACGTCTGGAGCTTGCAAGGCAGCAGAATGTGCCGCCATTTATCATTTGTTCGGATAAGACTCTCAAGGATATGTGCATTAAGTTGCCGGGAAACAGTGAGGATATGAAGAACGTATATGGTATGGGAGTGCAGAAGACGAAGAGTTATGGAGAGACATTTGCAGAGATTATAGACGAATTCTGTCTTGCACATACGGAATATGTGGAGAGCATGAAAGCGGAAGCTTTGGATTCTGGCAATCCTGGTGATTTAGGGACACAAAGTGTGGAATCGGAAAAGCAGCGCAGAAAAGAGAAAACAGTCAGGAAGAAAGAGTTCTATATTGATCCAAACATGCTTGATGATGTGGAGATCGTCGATGAATGTATTGTTTCTGATCTGGCGAATCGTATAAATGAACTGAATCAGAAACAGGGAATCACAGGCATGAAAAAACTGACAGCGGCATTTATCAATGGTTTGCTGCTGCAAAATGGCTACATTGACGAGCTGGATATGGATGATGGCAGCAAGACTAAGCGGGTTACCTCAAAAGGGGTGGAGATTGGAATTCGTGAGGAAGAGCGGAAAGCGAAGTTTGGCGGAAAATACTATGCGATCACACATAACAGGGAGAGCCAGAAGGTGATAATAACTCTGCTTAAGGAGTATTTTTCACAGGATACGGTGAGAGAATAATGTAGTATATTGTGAGAGAAAAGAGGGATAAGGATGGCGAAGATGGTTAAGGAAACAATCCATGCAAATGGCGTGGATATAGGGATATATACTCAGGATTTTGAAAATGAATACTTGTCACTCACGGATATTGCAAGATATAAGAGTGATGATCCGGCTGCTGTAATTCAAAACTGGATGAGAAATCGAGATGTATTAGAATTTTTAGGATTATGGGAAAAATTACACAATGATGATTTTAACCCCCTCGAATTCGAGGGGTTTAGAAAGCGGGCTGGTGCGAATGCGTTTACGATGTCACCCAAAAAGTGGATTGAAACGACAAGTGCAATAGGCATGGTATCTAAAGCTGGTAGGTATGGTGGAACATATGCGCATAGTGACATAGCGATGTCGTTTGC
>CAVCCL010000275.1:0-5010 GCA_963600665.1 Bifidobacterium catenulatum
GTGCAGGACTTGCATACGAGATCTATTCCAACATCAAGCCAAACCCTACTATAGAGAACGTGCAGCAGGGTGTGGCCGCATTTAAGGCTGCTGAGGCAGATTACATCATCGCCATAGGCGGCGGATCATCCATGGACACTGCCAAGGGTATCGGCATAGTTATTGCCAACCCTGATTTTGCAGACATCAGAAGTCTGGAGGGTGTTGCACCTACAAAGAATAAATCAGTTCCTATATTTGCAGTTCCAACTACAGCCGGAACCGCAGCAGAGGTAACTATCAACTACGTCATCACAGATGTTGAGAAGAACCGCAAGATGGTATGTGTTGATCCTAAGGACATTCCTGTTGTGGCATTTGTCGATCCTGAGATGATGAGCTCTATGCCAAAGGGACTCACAGCAGCCACAGGTATGGATGCACTGACACACGCTATCGAGGGTTACATCACCGCAGCCGCATGGGAGCTGTCAGACATGTTCCACCTCAAAGCAATCGAGATCATCAGCCGTTCACTCAGAGGGGCTGTTGCCAATACACCTGAGGGCCGTGCAGATATGGCTCTTGGCCAGTATGTTGCAGGCATGGGCTTCTCAAATGTAGGTCTTGGAATCGTTCATTCCATGGCTCATCCACTGGGAGCTCTGTATGACACACCTCACGGTGTTGCAAATGCGATCATTCTTCCAACTGTCATGGAGTACAACGCAGAGGCTACCGGCGAGAAGTACCGCGAGATAGCAAGAGCCATGGGCGTCAAGGGCGTGGATGACATGACCCAGGAGGAATACAGAAAGGCTGCTGTCGACGCAGTACGCCAGTTGTCCATCGATGTGGGAATCCCTACAGACCTTAAGGACATCGTAAAGCCGGAGGACATTCCGTTCCTGGCACAGTCAGCCTACGACGACGCATGCCGTCCTGGCAATCCAAAAGAGACTAGCGTAGAGGACATCACCAAACTCTACGAGTCATTGATCTAACTGACCCATTAGATCAGAGCATGTCAGTCCTTTGCCGGGGCTTACATGTTATATATGGGACCTCACCAGTCCCCTTAAAACCCTAAAAACTAACTAAAAAGAACTCCTGTTACAGAGACTTTGCTCTCTCTGCATCAGGAGTTCTTTTTAATATTTGCCAGAGCTATCTGTCAGACTCTGAGTGACTCAAGAATATATTCTTGGAACTCATTCATATCCTTGAATATAAAATCTGCCTTATCCCTCATCTCATCATCCGGCTGTACGAGATCCGGTATCATGGCTATCTTCATCCCGGCCGCGTATGCTGCTCTGACTCCGTTGTAGGAGTCCTCCACCGCCCATGCACTCTCCGGCTCAACTCCAAGCTCTTCACACGCCTTCAGGAATATATCCGGTGCGGGTTTGCTCCGCTCCACCATGTCTCCACATATCAGCTTGTCGAAGTAGTCTATCACTCCGAGATTGGTGAGCTCCATGGTGACAACCTCTTTTCTGGTGGATGTTGCAAGGGCACATGGTATGCCCTTATCCCTGAGCATCTTCAACATGTCTGTGACTCCCGGCTTCAGCACAAGCTCTCCCTCGGCCGCTGCCCGGTGGAATTCCGCCGCCATCTCAGCCTTGAGGCTATCATATCTCGCCTCATCTAATGTATCCTGTCCTTCGCCGCATCTTCCTTTGTACATCTGCACGAACAGCTTCTTTGCCGCCTCACGGTTGAGTCCAAGGGCAGCCATACAGAAGCTCTCTATGTCTTCTATGCCATATTTGTCCGCTGTCTTCTGCCAGCTCTTCACCACTAATTGTTCTGAATCAAGGATAACTCCATCCATATCGAACACCACTGCTTTACAATTCATATCTCTTTCCTCTCCCGGTAAAACAACAGGCTTCCACAACATCACTGCCATGGAAGCCTGTTATCATCTGTCATCTGACATCCGCCCGATAACTTTATTCTATTAAGCGTCTTTTTCTGTCTTACCAAGCTTTGTCTTCATGTAGTACCAGAGTGGTCCTGTGATACATACTGAAGAGTAAGCACCGATAACTACACCAGCCATAAGTGTGAGAGCGAACTCCTTGATAGAAGCTACACCCATGATGTACAGAACGAATATTGTCACAAATGTTGTGAGTGATGTATATATCGTTCTGCTGAAGGTCTGGTTGATACTCAGGTTGACTATATCCTTGTATGTTGCCTTCTTAGGCTTCATAACACCTATATTCTCTCTTACACGGTCGAATATGATGATCGTCGCGTTGATCGAGTAACCTACTATGGTAAGCAGACACGCGATACATGTGTTACCAACTGTAAGTCTCAGTATAATGTACAGACAGAATACCATGGCAACATCGTGGAGAAGTGCGATAACTGCACTTGCACCAAACTTCACATCGTGGAATCTGATAGCAATGTATATAAGCATCAGGATAGCTGCAAGGATGACTGAGAATATAGCGTTCTTGGACATCTCACTGCTGACTGATCCACTTATGACATTCGCCTCCTTGACATCTGCGCCAAGCTTGTCTGTGAGTGCGCTGCGCACCTTAGACATCTGTGAATCATCTGTACCGTCATCTGAAAGCTCAGGCATCTTGAACACGATCTCATTTGTTCCGGATACTGTCTGAACTGATATTCCTGCCTCACCGATACCGGCTGCCTCTGCTATAACAGGAACTATGTCTGTCTCAGCCTCGCTGAGTGTGTACTCCTTGTCGAATCCAACTGTAAGGCTTGTACCACCTGCGAACTCTACGCTGAAGTTAAGTGGTGATCCCTTGGACTTGTTGAATACAGGCATCATGCAGAAACATACTACGATGACCAGAAGTGATCCGATCATACAGAACTTTCCTGCCTTTACAAAGTTTGTCTTCTTTGGCTCTCTTGCAACACCGAAATACTTGGCATCTGTAACACCGAGATTTACAAGTGCTGTGAGCAGTGACTGGCTGACTGCCAGGGCTGTGAATACTGACAGAACAACACCGATTGCAAGCGTGATAGCGAATCCCTTGATAGTACCTGTTCCGAATATTCCAAGAACCAGGGCAGCTATAAGAGTTGTAACGTTACCATCTATGATAGCTGACAATGCATTGTGGAAACCACCCTTGACAGCCTGCTTTACGGACTTGCCATCCGCCAGCTCCTCTTTGATACGCGTGAATATGATTACGTTGGCATCGACCGCCATACCTACTGACAGGATAACACCGGCTATACCAGGAAGTGTCAGTGTAACGTTGAACAGGTTGATGACCAGAAGGTCAAGTATTGTGTAGAATGCCAGGGCAAATGAAGCCACAAGACCTGGGATCCTGAATACTATGATCATAATAAGGAACACAAGTGCAATACCGATCGCACCTGCCTTAAGGCTTGTGCTGATGGCATCTGAACCAAGTGTAGCACCTACTATATTGGAACGAACCTGCTTAAGTGTAAGAGGAAGTGCACCGATACGGATAGTTGTTGCCAGTGACTCAGCCTCCTCATATGTGGAGATCTTGTTGATCTCTGCGCTTCCGCCTGTGATCGCACTCTGAACAGTTGGAGCACTTACAACCTTATTGTCATATATAATATATACGATATTACCTACATTCGCTGATGTTACTTCCGCAAACTTCTCTGCGCCTGCATCTGTGAACACGAGCTGTACCACGTTGTCGTTACCATTGTCTGAATTGATTCCGGCTGTGGCATTCTTGATGTCATCTCCTGTGAGGGCTGCCTCATAATCCTGACCCTGTGACCACTTTGTGTAGTTCTCCGGATCAAGGAACTCAAGCTTTCCTTCGATATTCAGAGCTTCCAGTATCTCGTCTGCATTTGTTACACCCGGAATCTCTGCTGTGATCTTCTTGTCTCCGTCCTCGTAGACTGAGTATTCATTGGTGTAGGCCTCTACACGCTTCTCAATCTTATACTTGGTATCCTCGAGATCCTTATCGCTGTAATCGTCCTCCTGAATCTCGTAAGTTACACTCAGACCGCCCTTGAGGTCAAGTCCCAGCTTGATGTACTCGACTTTACCTCTGTCTGCAACACCGAATATTGCTGTGTATATAGCAACACCCAGAACCAGCAGAAAGGCAATGATGACGAGCACAGCGTTTCTCTTTGTCTTCTTCATCGTCTTCTCCTTTTACCCTTTTTATTCCTCTTCTGCCTCATCGGCCATAGCCGCCTTCAGCATGATTGCACATTCTATACGCTTCTTCTGAAGCTCACAACCTATGTCGTATGCATCAAGTATATTGCCATGGAACTTGTATGAGTTGGCTGCACATCCACCGCTGCAGTAGAATCTCGCAAAGCAGTCCTTACACTTGTCCTTGGCATATACATTACACAGCTTGAATTCATTGACTATATCCTGATTCTTGATTCCGTCGAATACATTTCCTATGCAGAAATCATCCTCACCGACGAACTGATGACAAGGATACAGGTCTCCCCAAGGGGTAACCGCCATGTACTCTGTACCTGAACCACAACCGGAAAGTCTCTTAGCTACACAAGGTCCGCCCTCAAGATCTATCATGAAGTGGAAGAAATTGAATCCTCTTCCCTCCTTGTGTCTCTTGATCATCTCCTTTGCCAGGATGTCGTACTGCTCAAGAAGTACCGGTATGTCCTCTTCCTTTATGGCATAAGGCTCGTCAGGAAGCGATACCACAGGCTCAACTGATATCTGGTCAAATCCCAGATCTGCCATGTGAAGTACATCCTCTGAGAAGTCGAGATTGTTGTGAGTGTAAGTACCTCTCACATAGTAGCTCTTGCCTGCTCTCTTCTTGGCAAATTCCTGGAACTTGGAGAGTATCACGTCATAGCTTCCCTTGCCATTTCTGGTAGGTCTCATGTAGTCGTGGACTTCCTTTCTTCCATCTATGCTGAGTACCACATTCGCCATCTCTCTGTTGGCAAATTCCATGATCTCGTCATTCAGAAGCACTCCGTTGGTGGTGAGTGTAAATCTGAACTTCTTGTCATACTTCT
>CAVCCL010000276.1:0-2554 GCA_963600665.1 Bifidobacterium catenulatum
CGATGAGACTGAACTGATAGCTGAGATCGAGGCGAAGAGAAATAAGGATCTGCTCATGGCGGTGGGAATCTTGCCGATAGAGAATGAGGCTCAGATCAAGGATAGATACATGTTCATTCAGAAGTTCAAGAAGGAGAGCAGGCAGTTCGGCGCACAGAGGAGAGCCAGCGAGGCGGCAGCAGTTTCTATCGCCATGCAGAATATGGCGATAAATGCTGGATATCAGGATGTGACGAGACTTACGCTGCGCATGGAAAGTCTCATGGTGCAGGATATGGCGGAATTCTTCAAGCCTCATGAGGTCGGCGAAGTGACTATATGGCTTGAAATGGAGGATGGCGGCAAATGCGCTGTCATCTGTGAGAAGAAAGGTAAGCAGCTCAAGTCAGTTCCGGCAAAGATCAAGAAGGACGAATACGTGGTGGCTCTGATGGATGCTAAGAAGCAGATGGCGGAGCAGTCAAGGCGTACAAAGGCCATGCTTGAGGATGCCATGGAGAGCCAGGAGGAATATACCTGGGCTGAGATCAGGGGTATGTTGGATAACCCTGTTATACATGACATGGTGGCTGCGCTGGTGTTTAAGGTAGCGGATAATACAAGCGGTGATATACATAATGGAGATATGCTGCTTGGATTTGCGACCGAGGATGGATTGAAATATACTGACGGCGATATTGTACAGTCATCAGAGGAGTGTGTTCAGACTGTAAGGCGCATAGAGTTATCAGACGACACCAGACTCACGGTAGCACATCCATTCCATATGTACACAGCAGGCAAATGGCATGATATACAGAAGTATGTATTTGACAACAAGATAGTCCAGCCGTTCAAGCAGGTGTTCAGAGAACTCTATGTGAAGACCGAAGAGGAAATGAACATGGAACATTCTCTCAGATACGCTGGCAATCAGATCCAGCCGAAGAAGACGCTCGGCTGCCTGAAATCAAGACACTGGGTAGCTGATATAGAGGATGGACTTCAGAAGGTGTACTACAAGGAGAATATAGTAGCGCAGATCTACGCTCTTGCAGACTGGTTCTCACCTGCAGATATAGAATCACCGACACTCGAATGGGTGGTGTTCTCTGATAGAAAGACTGGCAAGGAGCTGCGGATCAAGGACATCCCGGACATCATATTCTCTGAGGTCATGAGGGATGTGGACATGGCGGTTTCCGTGGCACATGCCGGAGGCGTTGATCCGGAGACCTCACATTCAACTGTAGAGATGAGAAAGGCGATAGCAGAATTCACCATGCCGCTTTTCAGACTGACAAATGTCACATTTACAAAGAACCATGCAGTGATAGAGGGCAAGCGCGCAAATTACACAGTCCACCTTGGCAGTGGAGTGGTGCATCAGGAAGCAGGTCCTATGATAAATGTACTTCCTGTACACTCACAGAGGCGGGGCAGAATATTCCTGCCATTTGTGGATGATGATCCAAAGACCTCGGAGGTGCTCACGAAGATACTGTTCTTTGCGGAGGACAATAAGATCAAGGATCCATATATACTGGAGCAGATCGAGAGGTGACATCTATGCCTGCAAAAGGATTTTTTTCAAGATTGAAGTCAGGACACAAGGGGAACGCGGAGTTGTTCCCCTATGATGAGGCAAAGCATGAGGCTGTCATCAGATGCTCCATATGCACTGGGGAACAGGTCGCAGGATTTAGGAGTAAAGAGGACGGGAACTTTGTGGGCGTGATGGTGATACAGTGGGAGAAGGATCTGGAGAATTTTAAGAGACTTTACCAGGTGGATGATGTGAAGAAGATATATTAAATATAGTTGTAGGAATATTGACATATGGAGTAATTATGTTATATTAGATATAGGAGTGTCCTGCCTTAAGTGGAGATTATAACAGCGTTATTTCGCTAATAGGGGAATAACAGATAAAATAAATGGCTATGTGTATCAATATATGCATAGCCATTTATTTTATCTGTTGTAAAACTATCGCTACAGCGATATAATAAAACACACATAGAAATGGAGGTGCGAAATGTCTGTGAGATTATATCATGGCTCAGAGGTTATAGTTGAAAGACCTGAGTTCGGCAAAGGTGCAAGGCATAATGATTATGGCAAAGGCTTCTATTGTACAGAGAATCCGGAGCTTGCCAGAGAATGGGCTTGTGCAAAACAGAAAAATGGTTATGTGAATATCTATGATATGGATATGACAGGGCTAAGTGTGCTTAATCTTAATGATCCGCAGTACAATATTTTGAACTGGCTTGCAATACTTGCGGACAACAGGACTTACTGGCAGAACGGAAGTATATCAGAAGATGCCAAGGATTATATAAAGACACATTTTCTTCTGGATATATCAGGATATGATGTGATCATTGGGTACAGAGCCGATGATTCGTACTTTTCATTTGCACAGGATTTTGTTGCGGGAGTTATATCCTTGGAGAAACTTTCAGAGGCAATGAGGTTAGGAAAACTTGGAGAACAGATAGTCCTCAAAAGTCCTAAGGCATTTGGACAGATTGAATTTGTAGGATGCGAGAATGTTGATGTTGACGTATAC
>CAVCCL010000277.1:0-2327 GCA_963600665.1 Bifidobacterium catenulatum
TTTAAAGTGAGTATAAGTGATTATACTATGAGAGGACTGTTGTACAGTCCTCTTTTTACGTTACAGAGGAGGTTTATAGGAAAACATATATGGTAAAAGCAATAGTATTTGATTTAGATGACACATTATATGATTGCCTTCATGAGAATGATAAGGCAGTGGATGATACGGTAAAATATGTTGCCAGCGAACTCCTTCATATGGATGAGGCTGTTGTAAAAAAAGCTTTTGAGACAGGCAGGGACACGATAAAAGACCAGCTCTCAGCCTGGGATATGGCAGCGCAGCACAACAGAGTGCTGTATTTTCAGAAGATGCTGGAAATCCTTGGAGTATCACCATTTAAGTATGATCTTCAGGTATACAATTATTTCTGGAATAATTTTTTGAACAGGATATCCATATTCCCGGGGGCGTTGGAATTTATAGACGATATGAGAGCCAGAGGGATAAAGATAGGTATCTGTACAGATATGACGGCCCATATTCAGTTCAGGAAGATAGACAGGCTAGGACTTACGGGCAGACTTGATGCAATGATAACAAGCGAGGAGGCCGGCATAGAAAAGCCGAACCGCAGGATGTTTGATATGATAGCGACAAAACTTGGCGTAAAGAATAGCGAGGTTATCTATGTGGGCGACAGCTACAAGAAGGATGTCGTGGGAGCTAAAAACGCAGGCATGACACCAGTGTGGTATCTGTCACTTCAGAGCAAGACAGACGAGGATGTGCTGGCGGTGTCCAGCTATGCGGAACTTAGAAATATCGTGAATATGATGATATAGCGAGCAGTGTGGCAGCAGCGCTTGCGCAGGCTGACATAGTGCGAGCGTCCGCATGGAGCCGAAAGGCGACATGATATAGCGAGCAGTGTGGCAGCAGCGCTTGTGCGGGCAGACATAGTGTGAGCGGCCGCATGGAGCCGAAGGTGACATGATAAAAAACGGATTGTGTGATAGGTTTAAATCACGCAATCCGTTTTTTACTTGAGTAATGAGCCAGGCTTCGTATTTATACGGCATCTGAGCGATAGCCATGATAACATGAGAAAATCGCGAAGATGGTTTCTCATAGTTGTTTAATATCCATATTTCTTCCTGTTTTTTACAAGGAATGTCACAGTTATGATCAGGGTGACTGCCTCCGCCACAGCCACTGCACACCATATTCCATTGATGCCGAATGCCATAGGAAGCAATAAAACCGCAGCAAGCTGGATCACAAGCGTTCTGAGGAATGATATGGTTGCAGATACCAGTCCGTTGCCAAGTCCGGTGAAGAAACCGGAACCAAATACGTTAAATCCGCAGAACAGGAATGATATGGAGAAGAGCATCATGCCTGTCTGAGTCATGTGGCACAGCGTATCGTCGTATCCAACAAATATTTTGGCGATTGGAAGAGCGAGCACCTCGGACAATACAGTCATTGCCACGGCTGTGACAGATGTTATCACAAGACTCTTTTTGAGCAGGTTGTGAAGCTGCTTTTTGTTACCAGCGCCGTAGTTGTAACCGATGATAGGTGTGACACCTATGGCATATCCGAAGAAGATAGCCATAAATATGAATGACACATACATGATCACGCCGTAGGCGGCAATACCATTTTCCTTGGCAAGACGCATAAGCTGCAGGTTGTAAACGACTGACACGATTGAGGTGGACAGGTTGGTGAGCATCTCTGATGAACCGTTTCCACATGCTTTCCAGATACATTTCCAGTCAAACTTTGCCTTTGTAAGCTTCAATGATCCTGTAGTATTTGTCGCAAAGTATATAAGCGGAACAACACTTCCGATGATCTGACCGCACACAGTGGCTGCCGCTGCACCAGCGATGCCAAGTCGGAACACATACATGAGAAGAAAGTCAAGTATCATATTGGTTATACCAGCCAGAACTGAAACCAGCAGACCGAGATTCTGCTTTTCCGCTGTTGTCAGGAAACTCTGGAAGCTGTTCTGAAGCATGAAAAATGGCTCTGACAGGATGAGGATCCTTCCATATAATATAGCATCTGAGCGTATAGCGTCGCTGGCTCCCAGAAGATCTACTATCTGTGGCATAAAGACAAATCCTATAGCTGCGACAACACAGGATGAGATGATGATAAGCCATACCAGCATCGAGAAAACTTCATTTGCCTTTTTCCTTTCACCGAGTCCCATATAGTATGAAGCCAGTGCGCTGCCTCCGGTACCGATCATGAAACCAACTGCCGATATCGCCATCAGCACGGGCATGACCAGATTGACCGCTGCAAATGGATTTTTTCCAATGATATTGGACACAAAGTAGCCGTCCACAATGCTGTAGATAGAT